>NZ_JBFBAD010000066.1:0-60958 GCF_040682075.1 Actinoplanes sp. NPDC051411
GCGACGCGAAGGTCACTCCACCAGATCGGTGGACTCCGGTTCGACGTGCTCGCGCAGGTGACGGTTGTGCCGTGGCTCCTGCCGGTTCTTCGAGTCGTTCAGGCGCCGCCGCAGGTCGTCGCGGACGTCGTTGAGCGCGTCGTGCAGGTCCTCCTCGGAGGAGGTCGTGACGATCTTCTGCCGCCCGGCGATCCAGCACTCCAGCGTGACCTTCTGGCCCTTCGCCGCGCGGTCCTTCACCGACACCTCCAGCTCGGTGGTGTCGGCGTAGAACGAGGCGAGGCGGGCGTCCAGGGTGGCGAACTGCTCGGCGATCCAGTTCAGGTCACCTTGCGAGAATCCCGCACCGACGCGAAGGCACTCACCGACGGTTGCTGGGTTGGCAACGGCAGTCATCTTCATCTCCTCAAAACCGGCGTAATCGCCCGTGCGCCCCCCTCTTTCCCGCTGCCCCGGCCCGGAAAACAATCTTGAGCCGGCGGAGGGCCCCGGCGATCAAGGAGCCTTGATCGGCACCACGTCCGGCGCGCCCAGCCGGGCCGCGTCGGCGGTTTCGTCGTCCGGCTGCTCCTGGGACGCCCGTTCGGCCTCCACGCGGAGCCGGTAGTTCTCGACCTCGCGTTCGGTCTGTTCGGCGGTCCATCCCAGAACCCCCGCCATCAGGCGGGCGGCGACGGGGGCCGCGGCGACGCCGCGGTCGAAGGTTTCGATGGAGATTCTCGTACGCCTGGTCAGCACGTCCTCGAGGTGGCGCGCCCCCTCGTGGCTCGCGGCGTACAGCAGTTCAGCGCACAGGTAGTCCTCCGCGCCGTCCACCGGGGCGCCCAGGGCCGGGTCCGCCTTGACCAGGTCGAGCACCTCGTCGACCAGGGCGCCGTAGCGGCCGAGCAGGTGCTCGACCCGCGCGACGTGCAGCCCGGACGAGGCGGCCAGCACCCGGCGGCGGTTCCACAGGGCCGGGAAGCCGTCGGCTCCCACCAGCGGTACGTCGTGGGTGCAGGACGGCGGCACCGAGCGTCCGAGGCCGTGCACGCACGCGTCCACCGCGTCCTTCGCCATCACCCGGTACGTCGTGTACTTCCCGCCCGCCACCACGACCAGGCCGGGCACCGGGCTGCCGACCGTGTGCTCGCGAGAAAGCTGCGAGGTCGACTCGGATTCGCCGGAGAGCAGCGGGCGCAGGCCGGCGTAGACGCCCTGCACGTCGGTCCGCGAGAGCGGCGTGGACAGCACCGAGTTGACGTGGTCGAGCAGGTAGTCGATGTCGGTCGAGGAGGCCGCCGGGTGCGCCTTGTCGAGCGCCCAGTCGGTGTCGGTCGTCCCGATGATCCAGTGTCGTCCCCACGGGATCACGAAGAGCACGCTCTTCTCGGTGCGCAGGATCAGACCGGTCCTGGACTGGATGCGGTCGCGCGGCACGACCAGGTGGATGCCCTTGGACGCGCGTACGTGGAACTGCCCGCGCTCGCCGACCAGGGCCTGCGTGTCGTCGGTCCAGACGCCGGTCGCGTTGATCACCTGCTGGGCGCGGACGTCGAACGTGCGGTCGTGCTCGAGGTCGTGGACGCGTACGCCGGTGACCCGTTCTCCCTCCCGGAGAAAGCCGACCACCTCGGTCCGGGAAGCCACGTGGGCGCCGTAGGCGGCCGCGGTGCGCGCGAGGAACATCGTGTGCCTCGCGTCGTCGACCTGCGCGTCGTAGTACTGCAGGGCTCCGACCAGCGAGTCCTTCCGCAGGGCCGGGCATTCGCGGAGCGCGCCGCGCAGCGTGAGGTTGCGGTGCCGGGGCAGGCCGCCGCCGAGCGCCATCGTGTCGTAGAGGGTGACCCCGGTGCCGGCGTAGATCCGCTCCCAGGCCCGGTGCTGCAGTGGGTAGAGGAACCGCACCGGCCGAACCAGGTGCGGGGCGAGCCGGGTGAGCAGCAGCCCGCGTTCCCGCAGCGCCTCCCGGACCAGCCCGAAGTCGAGCATCTCAAGGTAGCGCAGGCCACCGTGGATGAGTTTGCTGGAGCGGCTCGACGTGCCCGAGGCGAAGTCGCGCGCCTCGACCAGGCCGACGGACAGGCCGCGGGTGGCGGCGTCGAGCGCACTGCCCGAGCCGACCACACCGCCGCCCACCACCAGCACGTCGAGCTCGGCGCCGGCCAGCGCGGCCAGCGCCGATTCCCGATAGTCCGGTGACAGAACCGTCATGTCAGTCCACGTCCACCCAATCGAGGGTCCGTTGCACGGCTTTCTTCCACCGTGCGTACCCTTCCTCGCGCTGTTCATCCGACCAGGTGGGCTGCCAGCGCTGGGATTCGTTCCAGTTCTCGCGGAGCTCGTCGGTCGACTTCCAGAAGCCGACGGCCAGGCCGGCGGCGTAGGCCGCACCGAGGGCGGTGGTCTCGGCGACCACCGGACGGCTCACCGGCACGCCGACGATGTCGGCCTGGATCTGCATGCACAGGTTGTTGGCCGTGATGCCGCCGTCGACCTTGAGGACGTCGAGGGCGACCCCGGAGTCCTGCGCCATCGCGTCGACCACGTCGCGGCTCTGGTAGCAGATCGATTCGAGGGTGGCCCGCGCGATGTGCGCGTCGGTGTTGAAGCGGGACAGGCCGACGATCGCGCCCCGGGCGTCGGAACGCCAGTAGGGTGCGAACAGGCCGGAGAAGGCGGGCACGAAGTAGACGCCGCCGTTGTCGGGCACCCGTTGCGCGAGCGACTCGCTCTCCGCCGCCGAGTTGATGATGTGCAGCTGGTCGCGCAGCCATTGCACGGCCGAGCCGGTGACCGCGATCGAGCCCTCCAGGGCATAGACCGGGGCCGCCTCGCCGAACTTGTAGCAGACCGTCGTGAGCAGCCCGTTCTCCGAGCGGACCAGTTCGGTGCCGGTGTTCAGCAGCATGAAGTTGCCGGTGCCGTACGTGTTCTTGGCCTCGCCGGGCGCGAAGCAGACCTGGCCGCACATGGCCGCCTGCTGGTCGCCGAGGTCGCCGGTGAGCGCGACCTCGCCGCCGAGCGTGCCCGGCCAGCGGGCGACGCCGTACGTGTTGGGGTCGGAGGAGGGCCGGATCTCCGGCAGCATCGACCGGGGGATGTTGAAGAACCCGAGCAGTTCGTCGTCCCAGTCCAGGGTCTCGAGGTTCATCAGCATCGTGCGGCTGGCGTTGGTGACGTCGGTGATGTGGTTGCCGCCGTTGACGCCGCCGGTCATGTTCCAGATCAGCCAGGCGTCGGTGTTGCCGAAGAGGGCGTCACCCCGCTCGGCGGCCGCGCGGACCCCGTCGACGTTCTCGAGGATCCACTGGATCTTGCCGCCGGAGAAGTAGGTCGCGGGCGGCAGACCGGCCTTGCGCCGGATCACGTCGCCGCGGCCGTCGCGGTCCAGCGCCGACGCGATGCGGTCGGTACGGGTGTCCTGCCAGACGATCGCGTTGTAGTAGGGCCGCCCGGTGTTCTTGTCCCACACCACCGCGGTCTCGCGCTGGTTGGTGATGCCGAGCGCGGCCAGGTCGTTCGCGCCCAGTCCCGCCTTCTGCATGGCCGTGCTGATCACGGTCTGCGTCCGGTCCCAGATCTCGGCCGGGTTGTGCTCGACCCAGCCCGCCTGGGGCAGGATCTGCTCGTGTTCGAGCTGGTGGCGGCCCACCTCGTTGCCGCCGTGGTCGAAGATCATGAAGCGGGTGCTGGTCGTGCCCTGGTCGACTGCGCCGACGAAGTCAGCCACGAGTTGCCTCCACGTTTTCTCTCGGTGTCGGGATCTCGCCGGGTTCCTGCGGTGCCGCGGACGGCAGGAACCGCCCGATGAGCCCCTGGTAGAGCCCGGCACCGACGAGGCCGCCGATGATCGGTGCGACGATCGGTATCCACCAGTAGAGATAGCCGGTCTTGTCGCGCCACGCACCCCCGTAGCCCGTGATGAAGCTGGCGAGTCGCGGCCCGAAGTCACGGGCCGGGTTGATCGCGTAGCCGGCGTCGGTGCCCCACGCCATGCCGATCGCGACCACGAGCAGGCCGATGACGACCGGGGCGAGGTTGGCGGCGGGCGCGGTGTTGGCCGCGTCGGTGATCGCCAGGATGAGGAACAGCAGGATGGCGGTGCCGATGATCTGGTCGCGGAACGCGCCCCAGTGACCGACCGGCAGGGAGCCGTTGCCGGGCAGGGTGGAGAAGACGAACTGGGTCTTCCGGGTCAGGCCGGGGTCCATCTGGTGCAGGACCTCGGTGTAGTTCCACCGCACCAGCAGGGCGGCCACGAACGCGCCGAGCGTCTGCGCGAGGGAGTACGGGAGGACCTTGCGCCACTCGAAGCCCTTGAAGGCCGCGAGCGCGATGGTCACCGCCGGGTTGAGGTGGGCGCCGCTGATCCGCGCCGCCACGTAGACGCCGAGCGTCACGCCCAGGCCCCAGGCCCAGGCGATACTGTCATGATCTCCGAGGCCGCCCGCGACCACCTGCGCGACGACACCGACGCCGAAGAGGATGAGGATCATGGTCCCGGCGAACTCGGCGGCAAGTTCGCCGAGCATTCCCGGAAGCTTGAGTCGTGCTGCCATGTGCCCTCCTTGCTCGATGCCAACCGACGTTAGGTAGCGCGCCGGGTACGAACAATGAACGGCGTTCGGCATTGTCGAACATCGACAACGGAACGCCGTCATAAGCTGGCATAGAGTCGTTAACATGCCCGGGACGGTGCAGTCGATCGAGCGCGCCGCCGCCGTCCTGCGCCTGCTCGCCGGCGGACCGGGCCGCCTGTCGCTCGGCGAGATTGCCCGATCACTCGATCTGGCCAAGGGCACCGCGCACGGCATACTGGCCACACTGCGAGAGGTCGGGTTCGTCGAGCAGGACCGGGCGTCCGGCCACTATCAGCTCGGGGCGGCCCTGCTGCGCCTCGGCACCAGCTACCTCGACATCAACGAACTGCGGTCCCGCTCCATCAACTGGGCCGACCCGCTGGCAGCGCGCAGCGGCGAGGCCGTACGCATCGGCACCGTCCTCGACGGTCAGGTGCTGGTCGTGCATCACGTCTTCCGACCTGACGACACCTTCCAGACCCTCGACGTCGGCACCCTGCTACCGCTGCACGCGACAGCGATGGGCAAGATCCTGCTGGCTTATCGCGCGACCGGGGTCGCCCCGCCGCGCGAGCTCGACCAGTTCACCCGCCGCACCATCGTCACGACCCGCGCGCTCGCCGCCGAACTCGCCCACGTCCGCGAGACCGGCTGGAGCGCCGAGATCGAGGAACGCACCCCGGGGGAGGCCGCCGTGGCCGCGCCGATCCGCGCGCACGGTGGCCTGGTGGTCGGCGCGATCGGCATCTCCGGTCTCGTCGAACGCGTCTGCGACAGCCACTACCAACCGCGTCCACGACTCGTCACCTACGTCCGGGACGCCGCCCGCGCGATCTCCCGGGACCTCGGAGCCGCCCGGCGCTGACCCCTGGGAGATCAACATGACCGAAAGCTACGTCGTCGCCATCGACCAGGGGACGACCTCGACGCGGTGCATCGTGTTCGACCGGAGCGGTCAACTGGTCTCCCTCGCCCAGCAGGAGCACAAGCAGTACTACCCGAAGCCGGGCTGGGTCGAGCACGACGCGGCGGAGATCTGGCGCAACGTCGAACGACTGGGCCCGGAGGCGCTGCGGCGGGCCGGGATCGTCGCCGCCCAGGTCGCGGCGGTCGGCATCGCCAACCAGCGGGAGACGACGGTGCTGTGGGACCGGGTCTCCGGGCAGCCGATCGGTCACGCCATCGTCTGGCAGGACATCCGTACCGACGGGCTGGTCAACCGGCTGATCGACGCGCCCGGTGCGGCCGGCGTGCAGCATCAGTCGGCGTTACCGCTGGCGACGTACTTCTCGGGGCCGCGCGTCCGCTGGATGCTGGACCACACGCCGGGCCTGCGCGAGCGCGCGGAGCGCGGCGAGGTTCTGTTCGGCACGATGGAGACCTGGCTGATCTGGAACCTGACCGGCGGGCTGCACGTCACCGACGTGACCAACGCCAGCCGCACGATGCTGCTCGACGTGCACACCCTCGACTGGTCCTCCGACGCCCTCGCGTTCTTCGGGATACCCCGGGCCATGCTGCCCGAGGTGCGACCTTCGATCGGTGTGTTCGGCACGGCCGTCTCGGCCTTTCCGGGCGTACGCATCGGGGCCGCGCTCGGCGACCAGCAGGCCGCCCTGTTCGGCCAGACCTGCTTCACCCCGGGCGAGGCCAAGTGCACGTACGGCACCGGCAGCTTCCTGCTGCTCAACACCGGTGCGGAGCTGGTCCGCTCGACCCACGGGCTGCTGTCGACGGTCGCCTACCAGATCGCCGGGGAGCCGGCCGCCTACGCGCTGGAGGGGTCGATCGCGATCACCGGCTCGCTGGTGCAGTGGTTCCGCGACCAGCTGGAACTCATCGCCAGCGCACCCGAGATCGAGACCCTCGCGCGCAGCGTGGCCGACAACGGCGGCTGCTACATCGTGCCCGCGTTCTCCGGCCTCTACGCCCCCTACTGGCGGTCCGAGGCCCGCGGCGCGATCGTCGGTCTCACGTCCTATGTGACGAAAGGTCACTTGGCCCGGGCGGTGCTCGAAGCGACCGGCTGGCAGACCCGCGAGGTCGTCGACGCGATGAACGCCGACTCCGGCCTCGACCTGACCACCCTCAAGGTGGACGGCGGAATGACCGCCGACAACCTGCTCA
Source organism: Actinoplanes sp. NPDC051411 (assembly GCF_040682075.1). Classification (NCBI taxonomy): domain Bacteria; kingdom Bacillati; phylum Actinomycetota; class Actinomycetes; order Micromonosporales; family Micromonosporaceae; genus Actinoplanes; species Actinoplanes sp. NPDC051411. Next base: position 6,690 of record NZ_JBFBAD010000066.1, read on the forward strand.
TGCAGTTCATCGCCGACGTCCTCGACGTGCCGGTGGTCCGCCCGATGGCCTCCGAGACGGTGTCGCTCGGCGCGGCCTACGCGGCCGGGCTCGCCGTCGGCTACTGGCCCGACCTGGAAGGACTCCGGCAGAACTGGCACCGGGCCGCGCAGTGGATGCCGACGATGGATCCGGCCGTCCGGTCGCGGGAATACGCCAACTGGCAGCGCGCCGTCCAGCGGACCTTCGACTGGGCCACACCGCAATAGCCACCGCTCCGCGTGGCAGCACCCTGCCGACGGTAGGAGGATGGGCGGATGCCCGTGCCGATGGAGGCCGTCCGACGGTTGCTCGACCTGCGCCACCGGGGCCGGGCCGAGGACCTGCCGGCCGTACTGACCGATGCGGCCCCGCTGCTCGGCGCCTCCGCGGCGAGCGTGCTGCTCGTCGACTACGGGCAGGTGTCGCTCTGCCCGCTGCGCGGCACCGACCCGGTGCTGACCGGGCCGGTGCTGGTCGACGACACCCCGGCCGGCCAGGCGTTCCGGACCGCGCGGGAGGTGTGGGACGACGGGCACTACTTCGTGCCGCTGCTGCACGGGGCCGAGCGGCTCGGCGTACTGGATCTGGAAACGAAGGCGGAGCCTTCGCCGGACGACCGCGACGACCTGCAGGTCATCGCCGCCCTGCTGGCCGAGCTGATCGCCAGCCGCCGCTTCTACGGCGACGCGGTCGAGCACACCCGGCGGCGGATGCCGATGCAGTTGGCGGCCGAGATCATCTGGAACCAGCTGCCGCCGCTGACCTTCGCGGTCGACGGGACTGTCGTGACCGCGGTCCTCGAACCCTGCTACGACGTGGGCGGCGACGCCTTCGACTACGCGGCCAACGGGTCGGTGCTGCACGTGGCGCTCTTCGACACCGTCGGGCACGGCATCAGCGCCAGCGGCCTGACCACGCTGACCCTGAACACCTACCGCAACGCGCGACGGTCCGGGCTGTCGCTGGCCGACACCTACAAGTCGATCGACAAGTGGATAGCGGCCCGCTACAAGGGCAGCTTCGTCACCGCGATCCTGGCCGAACTCGACACCGACACCGGCGTCTACAGCCGGGTCAACGCCGGCCACCCGACCGAGCTGTTGCTGCGCGACGGGCAGACGCTCGAACCGCCGCCGGCCCCGAACGCGCTGCCGCTCGGGCTGGGCGGCATGCTCGACCGGCCGCCGCGCACGGTCTCGCGGCAGCTGGCGCCGGGCGACACCCTGGTCCTCTACACCGACGGCGTCACCGAGGCGCGGGACGCCGACGGCATCCTGTTCGGCCGGGAGCGGCTGACCCGGTTCCTGCTCGACGACCTGGACCGGGGCACGTCACCGCCGGAGATGATGCGGCACCTGATTCAGGCCATCGTCTCCTACGAGAACAACGACCTGCGCGACGACGCCACCGCGGCGATGCTGCGGTGGCGTCACTAGCCTTTGCGGCTTCTTGGCTGCGCCTCTTGGCCGCGGCGTTTTGCGGCGGCGTTTTGCGGCGGCGGGCCCGGTTACGGCAGCGCCGCCTACGGCAGTGACCAGCGCTGGCTGTCGCCTCCGGTGCAGGCGGCGACCTCGGTGGTCGCACCCGACCGGCCCGGATCGGTCAGGCAGAGCCCGCTCGACGGGTTGACCAGCGAGCCGTTCGGCCCGGCCCGCCACTGGCCGCTGTCGCCGGCGCTGCCGCACGCGTCGCTGCGGACGCTGCCGTCGTCCGAGCTGACCGCGCAGCGGCTCGCGACCTGCAGCGTGCCGTCGGTGCCCAGCGTGAACTTCTGCGACGTGCCGCCGCTGCAGGACGCGGTCTGGATCGGGCTGCCGTCGATGCCGAGCAGGCCGCCGAGCGCCAGGCAGCGGCCGCTCGCGGCGCTGATCCGGCCGGTCCGGTCGCCGGCCGGGGGAGGCGCGAGGGTCGGCTTCTGAGTCGCCGGGGCGTGGCTGACCGGCTGCCGGGAGGCCGAACTGGACAGGCTCGGTGACGGGCTGGCGCTGCTGCTGCGGCTCGCCGAGACGGACGGCCGGGCCGAGCCGGCGGTCACGCCGCCGACCGGGGCGACCGGGTTCACGGCCGGCAGAGAGGCGCTGGGCCCGCGCTGGGAGTCGTCGCGGGAGTTGGCGCCGCGGACGAAGTAGGCCACGATCCCGAGCGCGACCGCCACGCCGATGACCAGCACGAGCAGCCGCAGGGCCCAGTGCATGGGGTAGCTCTTGGGCTCCGGCGGCGGGGGCAGGACGATGGCGGGCTGGATCGCGGTCGGCTGCTCCGCGATGGCTTCGTCCTCTTCGCCCGGCGCGAGCTCGGCCTCTTCGGGCGCCTGCGGCTCGTCGGGACCGGTCTGGACGTACGGGCGGACCAGCACCGGGTCGATCCGCTCCGTGACGTCGTCGGGCCTGTCAGTCATTGCTCCCTGCCTGGGTCATTCGTCCCGGCCTATTCGTAGACCGTCGCCAAAGGCAAGGTAGGTTACGTTACGCGAACTTCGTTCGGCCAGTGGGAGCGCCCGATCCGCACGGGGCCGCGCTCCCCGCCAGGAGCGCGGCCCCGTCCCCCTTGGGTCAGCGCCCGGTTTCGCGGCGCAGGGCTGAGAGGCGGCTGGCCCGCACCATGGTGCGGCGCGGGCCGACCACGCGGCCGTCGACGGAAAGTTCGATGCCGGCCACCTCATACCAGGTTTCGCCGTCCTGCTGAACCGGCGATGCCCAGTCGACCCGTTCGACGGTCATCCGCAGGGTGCCCTCACCGAACCGGTAGTCCGCCTCGGCGAAGGTCCAGACCGGCCTTCTCCGCGTGCCGTCGTTCACCTGCGTGACTCCTCGCACTGATCGCCCCTTTCGGGATCTTGCGTCACGGACATCCGCCTCGTCCGCAGGTATCACCATCGTCCCTTGCTCTCGCATTGGCAAGGGCATCTGCACGTGCATATGCACAACGGCAGGCAACCCTGTCCGAACGGCCGATGCCGTCCGTTACCGGCCGCGACCAGCGGCTACTGATGGACGCCGATGGATCTTCGGGCTGCCTGGTACCGGCTGTCCCTGTCTCGCCGGCCGCCCCGCGGGACAGGATCGCCATCGACCCATCAGGAACGGAGATCGACATGACGGACACCCGCAAGGCCCCCGGCGGCAGCGGCCCCGGCGGCAGCGGCCCCGGCGGCAGCGACCACGGCGGCACCGGCCCTGGCGGCCCCGGCCCCGGCGGCACCGGCCACCTCGGCGACCGGCCGGGCGCGCGGATCGGCTTCGGCGCCATGCAGCTGGTCGAACGACTCGACGGCCGTCCGCCGGTCGGCGAGGACATCGCGCTGCGGGTCCTGCGCGACGCCGCCGCCTTCGGCGTCGACCACATCGACACCGCCGAGTTCTACGGCGAGGGAACGGCCAATCAGCGCATCCGCGCCGCTCTCTTCCCGTACGCCGAGAGCCTCGCCGTGGTCACCAAGGTCGGAGCCGAGCGGGCCGGCGCAACCCTCGTTCCCGCCCAGCGCCCCGAACAGCTGCGCGCCCAGGTCGAGGCCAACCTGACCACGCTCGGCACCGACCACGTGGCCGTGGTGAACCTGCGCCGAGCCGACGCCCCGCCCGGCATCGTCGCCGAGGGCGACCAGCGCGTCGACCTGGACGCCCAGCTGGCCGAACTGATCGCCCTGCGCGACGAGGGCAAGATCGGCGGCATCGGCCTCTCGGCGGTCACGGCCGACCAGGTGCGCCAGGCCCTGCCGGCCGGCATCGTCGGCGTGCAGAACCTCTACAGCCTGCTCGACCGTTCGGCCGAAGAGGTGCTCGACGTCTGCCGCGAGCACGGCCTCGCCTGGGTGCCGTTCTTCCCGCTCGGCTCGTCCCACCCGCGCATCCCCAAGGCCACCGACCACCCCGCGGTGATCGCGACCGCCGGCCGGCTGGGCGCGACCCCGGCCCAGGTCGCGCTGGCCTGGTTGCTCGCGCACTACGACAACACGCTGCTGATCCCGGGCACCTCCGACCCGGCCCACCTGACCGAGAACGTCGCCGCCGGAGACGTCCACCTGGACGCCGCCGCGCTGGCCGCTCTCGACGCCGCCGACTCACATGTTGATTGAGTCAACACGGCATACATATTGACGGAATCAACATGTCCGTCATTCGCTCTGGCTAGGGACGCCGCCCTGGCAGGTGACGGTCATCGTGACCTCGGTCTTGCCGTGCTTGAAGACGGCGGTGGGGGCCGGGCCGGGCTCGGTGTCGACGCTCTGGAGCTTGAACGGGCTGGCCGGTTCGGCGGACAGAATCTCGGCGGTGGCCGGGCCCGGGCAGATCGCCTTGACGGTGCCGCCCGAGGAGGTCAGCCGGCGCACGGTCGAGGCGGGCGTGGCGGACGCGGTGGGGGCGTCGGAGGTCGGGTGCGGGGCCGTGCTCGCGCCGCCTGTGCCTGTGCCGCCTGTGCTCGCGGCATCTGTGGACGCGGCGTCTGTGCCCGCGGCCGCGGGGGCGGACGGGCGGACGAGCGGCGCGGCGGCCGATCTGGTCGCCCCGGCCGGTTGAGCCGACGGGCCGGGAGACGAGGGCGCGGCGGCCGGGACGGAGGTGGGAGCGGCCGGCCGGGGCGGGGTGGGGGCGCCCATGGCCGGCGAGTCGTTCGAGCCGCCGCCCGGCCGGAGCAGCCACACGGCCAGGACCGCGACGACGACGATCGCGGCGGCCGCGGCCCAGCGGCGTACGGGAAAGTGCCGGCGGCCCGCCACCGCCGGCGGGCGGTCTCGGCCGGGCTGATCCGGCTCAGCCTCGGCCGATGGGCGGTCGTGGGTGGGCGGGTTCGGCCCGGCCGCCGCTGGCGGGCGGGCTTGGGCGGGCTGATCCGGTTTGGCCTCGGCCGGGGGCCGGTCTTGGGTGGGCGGGTTCGGTTCGGCCGCGGCTGGTGGGCGGTCGTGGGTGGGCGGGTTTGGCCCGGCCGCGGCTGGTGGGCGGTTTTGGGCGGGCTGATCCGCCGCGGTCACGGCCGGGGGCCGGTCGTGGGTAGGCGGGTTCGGTTCGGCTGCGGTCGGTGGGCGGTTTTCGGCGGGCAGGGTCGGCTCGGTTCGGGCGCCGTGGGCCAGGATGGTGGCGACCTCCCGGGCCGACGGGCGCAGCGTCGGGTCCTTGGCCAGGCATCGGTTGCAGAGGCTGATCACGTAGTCGGGTACGCCGTCGGTCGGGCCCAGCGGCGCCGGGTCGACATAGATGTGGGCCGTCAGCATCTGGGTCGTGGTCTCGTTGGTCCACGGCAGGCAGCCGGCCAGCAACTGGTAGAGCAGGATGGCCAGCGCGTACACATCGGAGGCCGGCTCGACCACGTCCGAGATCAGCCGTTCGGGGGCCAGGTAGGCCGGCGTGCCGAGCACCTCGAAGTGCTCGTCGGTGCGGCCCGGTGCGATCGCCGCCGCGATGCCGAAGTCGACGACCTTGGCGCCGGTCGGGGCGAGCATGACGTTGGCCGGTTTCACGTCGCGGTGGACGATGCCCTCGCTGTGGGCGGCGGCCAGGGCGGCCGCGACCTCGCCGCAGACGCGCATGGCGAACGCCGGGGACACGGGGGACCGGGACGCCCGGCTCAGGAGGGTGTCGCCGCGGACCAGCTCCATGACCACGAACGGGAAGACCCCGTCCGGCGTGGACGTCTCACCGTAGTCGTGCACCTGGGCAATGTTGGGATGCGAGAGGGCGGCCGCCGCGCGGGCCTCCTGGCGGATCAGCTCGCGGGACTGCGGATCACCGACGTGGACGCCGGCCAGCACCTTGACCGCGACCTCGCGCCCGAGGACCTCGTCGCGGGCCTCCCAGACCACGGCCATGCCGCCGGAGCCGATCGGACGGTTGAGGCGGTAGCGACCACCCAGCACTGCGCCAGTCATCCCGGGCAGTCTGCCGAAAGCCGCGCCCGTTCGCATCCTCGCCGGTCGATACGGTCATACTGCACGGAAAAGTGCCGAAAGCGGAGGATGCGATGACGCAGGTCGATCCGTACAGCGACGCCGGACCGATCCGGGAGATCGAACTGCCGGACGGCGCGCGGGCCTGGCTGGTCAGCCGGTACGACGAGGCCCGGCAGGCGCTCAACGACCCGCGGCTGTCGAAAACGGCGCCCGGCGCGCGGGTCGGGCCGATCGGGGAAGAGACCCGGGCGGCCACGTTCCGGCACATGCTGGCCACCGATCCGCCCGACCACACGCGGCTGCGGCGGCTCGTGTCGGCCGCCTTCACCGCGCGGCGGATCGAGGCGCTGCGCCCGCGCATCCAGCAGATCAGCGACGACCTGCTCGACGCGCTCAAGGGCGAGGAGCGGACCGACCTGATCGACTCCTACGCGTTTCCGCTGCCCATCCAGGTCATCTGCGAACTGCTCGGGCTGCCCGACGAGGACCGCGACACGTTCCGCTCGTGGACCAACGTCATCGTCGGTGGACAGGCCTACGGGGACCGGCTCCCGGGGGCGATGCGCGATCTCGTCGCGTACACCCGGGAGCTGCTCGCGGAACGCCGCGAGCGACCCGGTGATGATCTTCTCAGTGGTCTGATCTCGGCCCGCGACGACCAGGACCGGCTCTCCGAGGACGAGCTGACGTCGATGGTCTTCCTGCTGCTGATCGCCGGCCACGAGACCACGGTCAACCTGATCGGCAACGGCACGATGCTGCTGCTCGCCGACCGGTCCCGCTGGGAGCGCCTCGACGGCGACCGGACCCTGCTGCCGGCGGCGATCGAGGAGTTCCTGCGCTACGAGGGGCCGGTGGCCTACGCGACGTCCCGCTTCACCACCGAACCGATGGAGCTCGGCGGCAAGCACCTGCCGGCCGGCGCTCCGGTCATCGTCGGCCTGGCCGAGGCCAACCGCGACGCGACCCGGTTCGACGGCGGCGACCACTTCGACCTGAGCCGCGACCAGAACCCGCATCTCGGCTTCGGGCACGGCATCCACTACTGCCTGGGCGCGCCGCTGGCCCGCCTCGAGGCGCAGATCGCGTTCACCGGCCTGCTCGACCGCTTCCCGCGGATGCGCCTCGACGGCGCGGTCGAGGACCTGCGGTGGCGCCCCGGCATGCTGCTGCGAGGCCTGTTCCACCTCCCGGTCACCCTGTGAAAGAACGCGGCGGCCTACCGGTCGCCGTGTGAGAGCGGGCGGCGGGCCGTCGGTCGCGATGTGAAAAAAGGCGGCGGGCCGATGGGCCCGCCGCCGTTTTCCGTACGCGGTCAGCGCTGGTTCTGGCCCCTGTGGTGCTTGGTGGTGCCGCCCTTGGCGTTGTTGCCCCCATTGCCGGCCGATGCGCTCGCGCTCGCCGACGGGCTGGCGCTGGCGCCGGCCTGCCCGCTGCCCGCCTGGCCGTTTCCGTTTCCGGCCTGGCCGCCGTTGCCGGCGCCGCCGCTCGCCTGGCCGTTGCCCGCTTGGCCGTTGCCGGCGCCGCTGCTCGCCTGGCCGCTGCCCGCCTGGCCGTTTCCGGCCTGGCCGCCGTTGCCGGCGCTGCTGCTTGCCTGGCCGCCGCCGGCCTGGCCGCCCTGCACGGCGGTCATCGTGGCGATGAACGCGCCCACGTTGTTGCCGTTGCCGACGTTGCCGAGGGAGTTGAAGGCGTTCTTCGACAGCTCGACGCAGACCGAGTTGGCGTCGACGCCCTGGTTGTCGTCCGCCTTGACGCTGACCTTGGCGACCTTGGCCACCTTCTGCGCGTCCGACTCGGACGCCGAGGCGCTGGCGGTCGGCTTCGCGGCCGGCTTCGTGGCGTGACCGCGGCGCGGCGGCTTGTGGTGGTTGTTCTTACCGCCCTTGTTGCCACCGGTGTTCCCGCCGTTGTTGCCACCGGCCGGAGCGCTCGCGGTGGCGGACGCCGTCGGGTCGGCCGTGGCGGTGTCCGTCGGCTGCGCCGTAGCGGTGTCGGTCGGGTCGGCCGTGGCGGAATCGGTCGGGTCGGCTGTGGCGGTGTCGGTCGGGTCCGCCGTGGCGGTCGGGTCGGCTGTGGCGGTCGGGTCGGCTGTGGCGGTGTCGGTCGGCTGGGCCGTGGCCGAGTCGCTCGGGGCCGGGGCGGCCGTCGTGGGGGCGGCGGCCGTGATCGGCCCGCTGACCGTCACGTCGACCTGGCGGCCGGCGCTGGTCAGGTGCAGCGCGGTGCCGACCGGGAAGTGGTCCGACAGGGCCGAGTTGGCGTCCGCGGCGGCCTTCGCGTCGGCGAGGACGATGCAGGTCACCGAGCTGCTCGCGTCGCTCTGGGTGGCGGCCAGGCTGATGCCGGTGCCGGCGGCGAGGAGAGCCGCGGTGCCCGAGATGAGGATGACCTTTCCCGACACGCGGCGCCGCCCACCAGCGGCCGCCGGCCTTTTGTACCTTTTACGCACGGTGCCTGGTCCCTTCCTCGGGGAACTTAATCGGTGGACTTGGTTCCACGCTCGCAATTACGGAGCCCCCGGGGTGGGCCGTTCAACAGTTAAAGATTATTTATGGAAGCGCATCGCCGCTGGTCAGGCCGTCCTTGATCGTTATAGGCATTGACCTGCCTGCCTTGACGGACGTCTTATCAGCAAGCGCGGAAAATTGTCAGGCCGAGGCCCGGATCGTCAGCTCGAAAGGCGCGTACGCCTCCTGGGGCGAAGCGGTCGCGCCGCCGGTGATCCGCCGCTCGAGGAGGGTCAGCGCAAGCCGGGCGATCTCGGCCTTGTCGGGGGTGACCGTGCTGAGCGACGGCGTGTGGAACTCGGCGTCCTCGATGCCGTCGAAGCCGATCAGCGCCACGTCGCCGGGGACGCGGCAGCCCTGTTCGTGCAGCGCCCGTAGCGCGCCGATGGCCAGCAGGTCGTTGAAGCAGAACACGGCGTCGGGGCGCTCCTCGCGGTCGAGCAGGGCACTCATCGCCGCGTATCCGTCGGCGCGGTGGTAGCTCTTCGCGGGAACGACCAGCTGTGGCGCGTACGGGATCTTGGCCGCCCGCAAGGCGGCCTTGTATCCCCGGAGCCGGAGTGCCGCCGTGCCTCCGGAGACGTGGGGCTGGCTGCCGATCGCGGCGATCCGGGTGCGCCCGAGCGAGACGAGGTGGGTGGTCGCGGCCCGGGCGCCGGCCACGTTGTCGATGCTCACGTGGTCGACCGGGGAGTGCGCGAGCCGCTCGCCGAGCAGCACGAGCGGGGTGCGGTCGCGGCGGCCCTCGATCTCCTTGGCGGTGAGCGCGGGCGGGCTGACGATCAGCCCGTCGACCAGGTGCGACTTGATGCCGTCGAGGACCAGCCGTTCGCTGTCCTTGGCGCCCTGGGTCTCGTCGATCAGCAGGGTCCAGCCGTGGCCCTTGGCGTGCTGCACGAACTGGGCCGCCAGCTCGGCGAAGTAGGGCGAGCTGATCTCGGGGACGGCCAGCGCCACGACGCCGGTGCGGCCGCCGCGCAGCAGCCGGGCCGAGAGGTTGGGCCGGTAGTCGAGCTCGTCGAGCGCCGCCTGCACCTTGGCCCGGGTCTGGTCGGAGACGAACTGGAATCCGTTGACCACGTTGGACACCGTCTTGACCGAGACCCCGGCGCGCAGCGCGACGTCCTTGATGCTGGCGCCCACTCGCGGCCCCTTTCTGCTGGCCCGAACAGCATAGTCGGCGGCGCGACCGGCTCTTTACAACGATATACACAACGTTGTAAAGCCAGGGGCATCGATGCACCTCGGGAGGCTCCATGACCGACGCCCGCCTGACCCTGGACCCCGCGTTCCGCCTCGGCCCCATCGACCGCCGCCTGTTCGGCTCGTTCGTCGAGCACATGGGCCGCAGCGTCTACACCGGCGTCTTCGAGCCGGGCCATCCGGCGGCCGACGAGCTCGGGCTGCGCACCGACGTGCTCGATCTGGCCCGCGAGATGGGCGTCAGCGTGGTCCGCTACCCGGGCGGCAACTTCGTCTCCAACTACCGCTGGGAGGACGGGGTCGGGCCCCGCGAGTCCCGGCCCACGCGGCTCGACCTGGCCTGGCGGTCGATCGAGACCAACCAGTTCGGGCTGGGCGAATACATGGCCTGGGTGCGCCGGCTCGGCGCCGAGCCGATGCTCGCGGTCAACCTGGGTACGCGAGGGCTCACCGAAGCCCTCGAGCTGCTCGAATACTGCAACTACCCGGGCGGCACCGCGCTGTCCGACCGCCGCGTCAAGAACGGCGATCACGAGCCGTACGGGATCAAGCTGTGGTGTCTGGGCAACGAGATGGACGGCCCGTGGCAGATCGGGCACCAGACCGCCCACGAGTACGGCCGGATCGCCGCCGAGACCGGCCGGGCCATGCGCCGGCTCGACCCGTCCGTCGAGCTGGTGGCCTGCGGCAGCTCGGGCCGGCACATGCCGACCTTCGGCTCGTGGGAGGCGACCGTCCTCGAGCAGTGCTACGACCAGGTCGACTACATCTCCCTGCACGCCTATCGCGAGGAGCGCGCCGGCGACACCGCCGGCTTCCTCGCCTCGGCGGTCGACATGGACGCGTTCATCGACGAGGTGATCGCGACCGCCGACCACGTGAAGGCCCGCACCCGGTCGGCCGGAAGCTGCGCCTGTCGCTCGATGAGTGGAACGTCTGGTACCAGCAGCGCTTCGGCGGCGAGGCGTCCCTCGAATGGCGGCAGGCGCCCCGGCTGATCGAGGACGAGTTCAGCGCGCTCGACGCGGTCGTCGTCGGCAGCTACCTGATCTCGCTGCTCGGGCACGCCGACCGGGTGGGCATCGGCTGCCAGGCCCAGCTGGCCAACGTGATCGGGCCGATCCGCACCGAGCCCGGCGGCCCGGCGTGGCGGCAGACCACGTACTGGCCGTTCGCGCTCACCGCCGCGCTGGCCCGGGGCGACGCGCTGCGGGTCGAGCCGGTCGCGCCGCTGATCGACACCGCGGCGTACGGCCCGGTGCCCGCGCTGTCCGCGGCCGCGAGTCTCGATCTCCCGGCCGGTCAGGCCGCGCTTTTCGCGGTCAACCGCTCGCTGAGCGAGCCCCTGACCCTGACCGTCGACCTGCGGGCCCTGCCCGGGGCCCGGCTGGGCGCCCACCGGGTGCTCGCCGACGACGACCTGCGCGCCACCAACACCCAGGCCGATCCCGACCGGGTCGTGCCCCGGTCGCTCGCGTCCGGCCGTGTCGACGACGGCCGGCTCACCGTCTCTCTGCCGCCCGCTTCCTGGAACGTTCTCGAGTTCTCTGTCCAGAAGGAGTACCCCCATGAGCTCCCTTGACCGACGTAGATTCCTCGCCCTGGCCGGTGGCGCCGGCTCCGCCCTGGCCCTCGCCGCGTGCGGCGGCACCTCGAAGGCGCCGCAGGCGCCGGCCGGCGGCAACGGCGGTGCCAGTTACAGCGGACCCAAGGTCACCGTCGCGTTCTGGAACGGCTGGACCGGCAGCGACGGCGCGACCGCGCAGAAGATGGTCGACCAGTTCAACGCGGCCAACCCCAACGTGCAGGTCAAGATGAACGTCTTCCAGTGGGTCGACTTCTTCCAGAAGCTGCCCGCCGCCGTGCAGAGCGGCAACGGGCCCGACGTCGCCGCGATGCACATCGACGACATGCCGACCCAGGCGGCGCAGCAGGTCATCGTGCCGCTCGACGACGTGGCCTCGGCGCTCGGGCTCAAGGCGTCCGACTTCGCGCCGGCGGTCTGGAACGGCGGCGAATATCAGGGCAAGCGCTACGGCATACCGATCGACGTCCACAACCTCGGGCTGTTCTACAACAAGACGGTCATGGAGAAGAACGGCCTGGACCCGAACAAGCCGCCGACGACCAAGGACGAGTACATGGCCGCCCTCGACACGCTCAAGGGCAAGGGCGTGCAGGGCTCGTGGGTGTCGCCGTTCCAGTTCACCGGCGGGTTCCAGTTCGAGTCGCTGCTCTGGCAGTTCGGCGGCGACGTCTTCAGCTCCGACAACAGCAGCGCCACCTGGAACTCCGACGCCGGTGTGCAGGCCCTGACCTGGATGGTCGACCTGGTCAGGAACGGCTACAGCCCCAAGAACGTGGGCCAGGACGCCGACTACATCGCGCTCAAGAACGGGCGGAACGTCTTCAACTGGCAGGGCATCTGGCAGGTCAACGAGGTCGCGGCCCTGAAGACGTACGAGATCGGCACCGCACCGCTACCCAAGATCGGCTCGACCGGCGGGGTCTGGGGCAACAGCCACCAGTTCGTGCTCCCGCGCAAGAAGCAGAACGACGCCGACAAGACCAACGCGAGCCGGTTCTTCATCAACTGGTTCACCTAGCACTCGGCCGACTGGGCCAAGAGCGCGAAGGTGCCGGCCCGCAACGACCTCGCCCAGGGCGCCGACTTCAAGGCCATCCAGGGGCTGCAGTCGTTCGCCGAGGACGTGCAGTTCACCCACTTCCCGCCCTCGGTCGCCGGCATCGACGACGCGCTGGCCGAGCTCTACACCGGTGTGCAGTCCGCGGTGCTGCTCAAACAGGACCCGGCGGGCGCGCTGACCGCGGCGGCCAACCGGGCCAACAAGATCCTGGCCGACAACAAGAAGAAGTACGGGGCCTGACGGTGGCGGCAGATGCCCGCGCTCCTCGGGCCGTCCAGCGGCACGGGCGGCTCACGCCGTACCTGTTTCTGCTGCCCTTCCGGGTTCTGTTCCTGGGTTTCGTGCTGATCCCGGCGGTCTTCGGGCTGTGGGTCAGCTTCCACGACTACGACTACCTGCTGCCCGGCAAGCCCTGGGTCGGCCTCCAGAACTACGTCGACCTGTTCACGCCGGGCAGCCGGGACAGCGCCGACTACTGGAAGAGCATGCTGGCCACCGGCATCTTCACGGTCGCGAGCGTGCCGCTGCTGATCGTCTGCCCGCTCGGCGTGGCCCTGCTGCTCAACCGGGCCTTCCGGGGACGCGCCTTCTTCCGGGCGGTGTTCTTCGCCCCGTACGTCCTCGGCGTCGCCGTGGTCGGCCTGCTGTTCCGCTTCGTGCTCGACCCCAACATCGGCGCGGTCAACTACTACCTCGGCCACGCGATCCCGTGGACCACCGAGGTGCCGTGGGCGTGGGTGTCGCTGGTCGGCATGACCGTCTGGTGGACGCTGGGCTTCAACGCCGTCATCTACCTGGCCGGGCTGCAGGACATCTCGCCCGAGCTGTACGAGGCGGCCCGCGTCGACGGCGCCTCCCGCTGGGACGAGTTCCGCACCGTGACCCTGCCCGGCCTGCGCCCGGTCATGGCGTTCGTGACGACCGTGACGATCCTCGCCTCGGCCAACATGTTCGGCCAGTCGTTCCTGCTCACCAAGGGCGCGTCGGCCAACGAGACCCGCACGGCGATCATGCTGGTCGCCCAGACCGGCTTCGGCAACAACCGCCAGGGCATGGCCGCCGCGATGAGCTACGTCCTCGCGCTGATCCTGATGGGCGTCAGCGTCCTCAACATCCGCCTGACGCAGCGACGGGAGGCGTGATGAAGCGCGTCTTCTTCTGGATCACCCTGGTCGTGCTCGCGCTGGTCTTCATCGCGCCGCTCGTGTGGATGCTGATCACCCCGTTCAAGACCAGCAACGACGCGACCGCGGTGCCGTTGTCGTGGCTGCCGCGCCCGTTCACGTCAAGCGCGTACTCCACGGTGCTCACGACGAACTCGGCGACACCGGTGCTGCGGTGGTTCCTCAACAGCCTGGCCGCGGCGGCCGCCAACGCGGTGCTCATCGTGGCTGTCGACGCCATGGCGGCGTACGCCCTCGCTAGGCTGCGATTTCGCGGCCGGAAGTTCGTCTTCGGCACCGTGATCGGCACGTTGTTCGTTCCGCCCTTCGTCTTCCTCATCCCGAACTTCCTGATCGTCAGCAAGCTCGGCTGGCTCGACTCGCTGTGGGCGCTGATCGTGCCGTCGGCCGGCGGCGCGTTCGGCGTCTTCTTCCTGCGCCAGTTCTTTTCCGCGCTGCCGGCCGAACTCGAGGAGGCGGCGCTCATCGAGGGCGCCAACCAGTGGCAGATCTTCACCCGGATCGTGCTGCCGCTGGCCCGCCCCGCCCTGGCCACGCTCACCGTGCTGTCGTTCCTGACCAACTGGAACGACTTCCTGTGGCCGGTCTACGTTCTGTTCAGCGCCGACCACCTGACCCTCCCGGCCGGGCTGGGCAACCTGCAGAACGCCGCCACCACCAACTATCCGATCGCGATGGCCGGTGCGGTGGTGGCCAGCGTGCCGGTGCTGATCCTGTTCGTCGCCGCCCAGCGGCACGTCATCCAGAGCGTCACGCACAGCGGAATCAAGGGGTGATCACGTGTTCCGTGTCCTGCTCCTCGCGTTGAACCTGCTCGTCAACCCGGTGTCGCACGGCTTCGCCGACACGTTCGCCGACCCGTCGCTGATCCGCGGCCAGGACGGCTACTGGTATGCCTACGCGACGTCCGATCCCTTGCGCTCCGGTTCGTCCTCACCGCACCACATCCCGATCGCGCGGTCCTCCGACCTGACCCACTGGTCGTATGTCGGTGACGCGTTCTCGTCCGGCACCTACTGGGCGCCCGACGTGCGCTACTTCGACGGCCACTACGTCATGTACTACGCGGCGGTGCCGGACTCCGGCGCCTATGAGATCGACGTGGCGACCGCTCCGGCCCCGGCCGGCCCGTGGACCGCGCAGCCGTCGCCGGTGGTCGCGCCCCGGCCAGGCGCAGGCGGCGGCTACCTGAGCACGATCGACCCGGCCGAGCTCACCGCCGCGGACGGCTCGCGGTACCTCTACTTCGGCAGTTACTACGGCGGCATATCGGTGGTTCCGCTGAGCGCGGACGGCTTGCGCTCCTCCGGTACGCCGACGATGGTCGCGCTCGACAACAAGTACGAGGGCGCGTACGTCGTCGGTCACGACGGCTACTACTACCTGTTCGCCTCGTCGGCCAACTGCTGCGCCGGGCCCGCAACCGGTTACGCGGTCTCGGCCGGGCGCTCGCGGTCGCCGCTCGGCCCGTTCACCGACGCGCACGGCGTGTCCCTGACGGCGTCGCGGGTCGGCGGCACGCCGGTGATCACGCAGAACGGCAACCGCTGGATCGGCACCGGCCACAACGCGGTGGTCACCGACCTGTCCGGCCAGGACTATCTGGTCTACCACGCGATCGACCGCAACCAGCCCTACCTGGACGCGCCCTACGGCATCAACCGGCGGCCGATGCTGCTCGACCGGCTCGACTGGATCGACGGCTGGCCGGTCGTCCGGGCCGGCGCCGGGGCCTCGGACACGCCGCAGCCGGCGCCGGTCACGACGGGCGCGGACACCGTCCAGCGGTCGGTGAACGGGACGGTGCTGCGCCCGCGGCCGGCCGGTGACGTACGGGTCGAGGTCGATCTGCGGGTGCCCGCGGGCTCGTCGCTGGGCCTGGTCGTCGGCTCGGCCCGGGTCTCGATCGACCGGGCGGCCGGGCAGCTGGTGGCCGTCTCGGGCCCGCACCGGGCGGTGGCCGCGCTGCCGGCCGGGCTGGACTTCGGCGACTGGCACAACCTGGCCGTCTCGGCGCGGGGCGGCATCCTGACCGCTTCACTGACCGAGGCGCGGCTGGGCGGGCCGCTCGCGACGGTGACGCTGCCGGTGCCGTCGTCCGGTCCGGTGGGATATGCCGGACGGGGAGAGGTCGCCCACTTCAGTGCGGAGCGGCTCTACCGGCCCGTCACTCGTGCGATACCACAACCCGCGGTCGGGCGTCCGGTGTGGTCGGACGAGTTCTCCACAAGTCACGGCTTGTCCACAGGCGCCCCCCACGATCTTCAAAAATCCGCGAGAATCGATAACGGGGGAGGGCCCCAGGGCCGCGGGACAGATCAACTGGGCGCGGGTCAACTGGGCGCGGGTCAACTGGGCGCGAGTCAACTGGGCGCGGGCTGGAGCTGGGTGCGGCCCGACGACGCCGTGACCGTCAGCGGCGGCAGCCTCAACTGGCCGGTGCAGAACGGCGACCTCAGCGGCCCGGCCAACACCGCGAGTGTGCTCCTGCGGACGGCCCCGCGCGGCGACTACACCGTCGAGACCCGGCTGACGCTCGACCTGGGCGTCGACGACGTGCGGAACTACCAGCAGGCCGGCCTGATCGCGTACGTGTCGGACGACGACTTCGCGCGGCTCGATCAAGTGGCGATCTGGAATACGCGGCAGATCGAGTTCGGGCGGGAGATCCCGTACGCCGGAGGCCTCGCCTATGGCGGCGTGACCGTCGGCACCCCCGCGACCACCACCTGGCTCCGTCTCGTCCATCGGATCGACCCGGTGACCGGGGAGCACCGGTTCCGCTCGGAATCCAGCACCGACGGGCGCACCTGGACGCTCGGCGGGGTGTGGACCTTCCCGGCCGGCGAGGTGCCGAAGATCGGGCTGGACGCGCACGGCGGGGCGACGCCCGCGGTGACCGCGCACTTCGACTACGTCCGCGTCTATCAGGCGTGACCCGTCCGCTTCTGGCGGCGGCCGTCGTGCTCGGCCTGGCCGCCGCCTGCTCACCCGCGGGAGACCCGGTGACCTTCACGAATCCGGTCTACGACAAGAACTTTCCCGACCCCGGCGTGCTGAAGGTGGGGGACACCTGGTTCGCCTACGGCACCAACGACGCGGTCGACAACGTGCCGCTGCTGACCTCGACCGATCTGGTGCACTGGACGCCGCGCAACGACGTGCTGCCCACGGTGGGCGCGTGGGCCACGGCCGGCAACACCTGGGCGCCCGAGGTGCTGAAGACGGACGCCGGGAAGTACGTCCTCTACTACACCGCCCGCTGGTCGAAGGCCGACCGCCAGTGTATCGGCACCGCGGTCGCCGACGACCCGCACGGCCCGTTCGAGCCGGCCCCGGAACCGCTGGTCTGCCAGGCCGACGAGGGCGGCTCGATCGACGCGAGCCCCTACCGGCACGACGACGGGCAGCTCTACCTCTACTGGAAGAACGACGGCAACCACATCGGCCGGCCGACCCACCTTTACGCCCAGCGCCTGTCACCCGACGGCCTCGCCGTGACCGGCGACCGCGTCCGCCTGCTGACGAACGACAAACCGTGGCAGGGCGCGGTCATCGAGGCCCCGGAGATGGTCCGGCACGACGGAAAGCTCTATCTCTTCTACTCGGCTGACGCCTTCGATTCCGACCGGTACGCCGTGGGCTACGCGACCTGCGACTCGCCCCTCGGCCCGTGCCACGACGCGCCGGAGAACCCGATACTCGAGTCGTCCGCCGGCGCGGCCGGACCCGGGCACTGCTATCCGGTCACGGTGCCGGACGGAAGCACCTGGCTGCTCTACCACGCCTGGCCGCCGGACGGCATCGGCAGCGTCGCCCCGGGCCGGCAGATGTGGCTCGACCGCCTTGACTGGGCCGGCGGCCGCCCGGTCGTGCACGGCCCGACCACCGGTCCCCAGCCCGCCCCGGCCACCGGCTAGTACGGTGACCGTATGTCCGACGCGCTCGCGGTGCTGCGGGAGGCCACACCGATGGCGGCGGAGCGGATCGTGTGGCCCGGAGGAGTGCTGCTCGACCTCGCGGCGTACTCACCTCTGCCGCCGCTGCCCCCGGAGCTTGTGACGTCGGTCCGTTGTCTCGTCCGCGTCGATGACCGGGTGGTGGTCTGCCACGCGCCGGACGGGCCGCACATCTGGCCGGGCGGCCGGCGCGAGGCGGGCGAGAGCTACCAGGCGACCGCTCGGCGTGAGGTCTACGAGGAGACCGGACGCACGATCGACGAGAATGCGCTTCGTCCGCTCGGCTTCCTGCACTACCGCTACGTCGAGGCCCAGCCCGCCGACCATCCCTATCCGCATCCCGACTTCCTGCAGATCGTCTACGCCACCCGGATCGGCGACCACGGCGATCCCGGCTGGATCGACCTCGACGGCCGGGAGCAGGGGCACCATCTGCATCGCCTGGACGACCTGGACGCCCTGTCGGTCTCCGCGCCGCAACGGGCCTTTCTCGACCTGCTCGTGTCCGGCGTCTGATCAGCGGCGCGGGGGTGCGGTGCTGGCGCGGATCACCAGCTCGGTCGGCAGCTCGGCGCGCCGGCCGGTCGACGCCGGGCCGGTGTTGAGCACGGTGCGGACGGCGAGCGCCGCCATCTCGGCGAGTGGCTGGCGGACCGTGGTCAGTGGCGGGGACATCCAGGCGGTGGTCGGGATGTCGTCGAAGCCGACCACGCTCAGGTCGTCCGGGATGCGCAGGCCGAGGCGGCGGGCGGCCTCGTAGACCCCCATCGCCTCCTGGTCGCACGCGGCGAAGATCGCGGTCGGTGGATCGGGCAGGCGGAGCATGGCGACGGCCGAGGCGTGGGCCGACTCGTACCGGAAGTCGCCCTCGGCGATCAGCGACGTGTCCATCGGCAGGCCGGCCCGGGACAGCGCGGCCCGGTAGCCGTCCAGCCGCTGATGGCTGCAGAGCGCCGAGAGCCGGCCGGTGATCGTGGCGATCCGGCGGTGGCCGAGGGCGATCAGGTGCTCGGTCGCGGCCATCGCCCCGGCCCGGTTGCCGGCGCCGATCGACGGCAGGTCGGCGACCGGGTCGGTCACCGGGTCGACCAGGACGATCGGGGCCTGCAGTTCGGCCAGCCGTTCGCGGTGCGACGGGGCGAGGTCGGCGGTCACCAGCACGACGCCGTCCGTACGGCTGCGGTCGACGCTGCTGAGCCAGCGTTCCACCGCCGCGTCGGTCGGGATCACCGAGACCGCGAGCCGGGTACGGGCGGCCAGGCTGGCCTCCTCGGCGCCCCGGATGATGGCGGTCGACCAGGGGCTGAGATCGTTGAAGATGAGGTCGATCAGCCCGACGCGGCGGGGTCGCGGCGGCCGGTGGGTGTAGCCGAGTTCCTTGAGCACGTTTTCGATGTGCCGGCGGGTCTTGGGCGCGACGTCGGGCCGCCCGTTGAGCACCTTCGAGACGGTCGGGGTCGAGACGTGCGCCGCCGCGGCGATCACGTCGAGTTTGATCCGGGTTGCCACGGCCCCTCCTCTACCGCGTGGGAGCGCTCCCGCGCGAGGTTGAACATAGTGCACGCGAGCTAGGACCCGGTGAACCGGTTAAGTAAATTTCTGGCCGCAGTTCCGTCGTTCGCCTTTCTCGGACCGGGAGAGCGGGGTCAGTGCTCAGACGGTGAACCGGATGAACGTCCACAGATGGGTCGTCACGCCCAGCTTCCAGCTGTTGTCCCAGGTGCAGTCCGGCTGATCGGATCGTCCGTAGGTGTGGCAGGCGATCTTGCCGTTCGGCAGCAGCATCGCCAGGTGCGAGTAGCTTCCGGCCTTCTTGTTGAAGTACGCGATCAGGTCGCCGGGCCGGAGCCGGTCGACCGCGGTGGCGTCGGCCGTCTTCTCGGCGGCCATCTCGGCGTACCGGGGATGGCCCTTCAGCCGGCCGGTCAGGAAATCCACCATCGTGGAGACCCGCACGATCCCGTACGGTGCGGTCGGCGGCGTCCCGAGCTGCTTCACCGTGAGCTTGAGGCCGCCGCTCGCCTCGCCGGGCCGCTGGCCGATGCAGCACGAGATGAAGTGCGTGCAGTCGTCGAGCTCGGCCCACAGGATCTGCGTTCCGTCCGGCAGCTCCGCGTGTTCGGTGCTCAACGGCGTACCGCCGGCGTCCAGGTCGTGGATGAACCGGGTGCCGGACGGCACCTGGCGGAACGCCTTCCCGGCGCCGGCGGTCGCGATGAAGTCGTCGTCGCATGCCCGCAGCCAGAACTTGCGCGCATAGGCCAGCGCGCCCGCCCGGTCGTAGGCGGCGCCGGCCACCGCCTTCAGCGCCGGGCCGACGATCTCGTCCCGGATGGCCTGCCACTCGGCGCTGAGCCCCGCGAAGTCCGGCTCGTCCCGGCTCAGCCGGGCCCCGCGGCGGTCCTGGTGGCGGTCGAAGAACACCAGATTGGTCAGCGTGCCCGCGTCGGTGGTGCCCTGCGCGATCCGGGTCCGCGTGTTCGCGCTGTCCACGGCCTTGCGGTAGGCGGCCCGGAGCTGGTCGAACAGGCCCTCGGCCTCCTGCGCCAGCGGGTCGGGCCCGGGCCGGTCGCCGGCCCCCGGCTCGAAGTCGGCCGCTTCCGAATCCCACGGGGCCTCGTCGTATTCCCACTCCGCCTCGCCGGCCTCGCCGGCCTCGCCGGCCTCGCCGGCCTCGCCGGCCTCGCCGGGCGGCAGCACCCGTACGGCGTCGTCCGGCAGACCGGCCGCTCGCAGGTCGACGAAGAACGCGTTCTCGGTCTGGTCCAGCCCGGCGACGTCGCCGACCCACCGCCACCGCTTACGCGCGGCCATGTCGGTCGTGTACTTGCGCCATTCCGCCGGGCTGGGATCCCGATGGAACTGCTGCCGGAAGTAGATCTTGGTGGAGGCGAACTCGCTGGCCAGCCCGATCCCCGGATTGGGCAGCCGCCCGGTCAGCGCGCGGGTGGCCAGCTCCCGGGCGGACGCCTTGACCGAGCTCCACGGCGCCCGCTGGATCTCCAGGTGCCGCCGCAGCTGACCGCGCGGGATGTCGGTGCCGGGATAGGTGCCACCGGTGCGGATGAACTGGTCTGGCGGCAGGTGCATGTGCCGGGCCGCGGCCTGCGCGCTGTGCAGCACCGGTTGCAGCGTCGTGGAGTACGCCCGGACGAAGCCGCTGAAGGTCTTGTACGCCTGGTGGGCGAAGAGCGCGTACCGGTTCAGCACGGCGTAGAGCACCGCCGCGTCGGCCGGGTCGTCGCGGCCGCCCGCCTCGTACACCATCAGCTTGGCCGTCCAGAGGAGGTCCTCGGCGGTGAAGCGGTAGGACATCGACTTCGCCGGGGTGCGCAGCACCAGCGTGCCCAGCGTCGAGGTGGGAAGATCGCCGCCGCCGCCACCACCGGCGGGCGGCGGGGTGCTCGGCGCCGACCCGGTGAGGCGGCTCCACGTGACCGGTCCCACGACCCCGTCGGCCGTCAGGCCGGCGCCGGACTGGAATCGCCGCACCGCGGCGGCCGTGCCGGGGCCGAAGTCGCCGTCCACGCTCACCGGATGGCCGGCGGCGGTGAGCGCGGCCTGCAGCCGGCGGACCTCCGCGCCCCGGCTGCCCGGCCGGAGGATCTCCTCCTCGGCTTCCGGCCGGCTGGCCGGATAGTCGAACGCAGCTTCCGGTCGCTCGGCCGGATAGTCGAACGCAGCTTCCGGTCGCTCGGCCGGATAGCCGAACTCAGCTCCCGGGTGGGTGGCCGGATAGCCGAACTCAGCTCCCGGGTGGGTGGCCGGATAGCCGAACTCAGCTCCCGGGTGGGTGGCCGGATAGCCGAACTCAGCTTCCGGTCGCTCGGCCGGATAGCAGAACTCAGCTTCCGGTCGCTCGGCCGGATAGCCGAACTCAGCCTCCGGCCGGCCGATCGAATAGTCGATCTCGGCTTCCGGGCGGGCGGCCGGGTCGTCGATCTCGGCGAACGGGCTGATCAGATCGCCTGCGGCGGACATGCGTCACCCCCGATGACCGTTGGCGGTGCCCGCCCCGGCGGGCACCGGGGTGAAATCCTGCCGAGGCAGCCCCGGCTGGCTTCCCGGCACCGGTACGCGCAAAGGCTGCCCGCTGCCGGCCGTGATCACGGTGCCGGTCGGGCGCTCCTTGATCCTTTCGCCGGTCGCCGACTGCCAGTTGTTGATGATGTTGACCATGTCGGTGGCCAGGTTGGTGCCAGCCCGGAACAGCGTCTCGGCCGATGCCTCCGTGTCGAACAGCCCGGCCTCGATGCCGCGCAGCACGGTGGCCGTCGGCTCCGCCAGGTCGAACAGTTCCCGGGCGTGCTGGGCCGGGCTCATGCCGACCCGCTGGGCGAGCGCGGCCAGCCGGTCCGCCGGGCTGCTCGCCTTGGCCTGCAGGTCGACCACGATCGAGGTGTCCGTGTCGAGGGTGAGGTGGAACCAGCTCAGCATGCTGACGTAGGCGAGTTCCTCGCGGGCCAGCGTGCCGCCCCGCCGCCGGTTGTTCAGCATGTCCTTGAGCGCGACCGCGAGCAGCGCGATGAAGCTGGCGTCGGCCGTGTTGGGCCCGCTGCTGTTCAGCCGGTTTTCCACGCCGAGCCAGATCTGCCGCAGGAACTCGGTCCACTTCGCGCGGAAGTCGTCGTTGATCGGCCCGGTGTGGGCCTTCCAGTCCGCCAGCGGGCCGGAGTTTGCCCAGGTCTGCGGCACCGGGTGGGGCAGGTCCAGGCCGAACATCCGCCAGTAGGCGTTGCGCCGGTTGGTCCGCTCGAACGGGCGTACCTCGCTGAGCACGCCGTTGATCGCGAACGGCGGCGGCTCGCGGAAGAACAGCTGCTCGGTGGCGCGGACCCAGGCGATGCTCTCCGGGGAGAGCACGCCCAGCGTCTCGCCGATCACCAGCCGCCGGATCACCTCGGCGAAGACCTCCAGGACACCGGTGCTCTCGATCAGGTAGGCGTAGATGAGGTGGTGCCAGAGGCGGGGCGGGCAGTTCAGCTCGGTCGGTCCGGGCTGGCCGCTCCACTGGAACGGGCCGTTCGTGGTCAGGCCGGAGGGGGCCAGGAACGGCGGCGCCGGCTGGGTGGGCAGGTCCAGGGCGTCGAGCACCGCGTCGTCCAGAAAGACCAGATTCTTGTCGGCCTTACGGCTGGGGAGCGGCGGGGTCCGCCGAGCGGTGGCCCACACCTCGTCCAGCCAATAGCTGAGCTGAACGGGGTGGACCCGGAACAGCGACCGGGGGCTGCCGGGCGGGTCCACCGGATAGAGGGTGGCGAGGCTGAAGAACATGGGACGCTCCCTTAGTCGATGATGACGCCCGGTACCGGGCCCTGGCAGTTTCCGATCGCGACCGGGACGCCGCCGCGCCGCTCCAGCACGACGATGGCGTCGATGGCCTGGTCGTCCGGGATCACCGTGAGCTTCACCCGGGTGCCGGCGACCAGGTTCTCCAGCTCCTCGATCCGGTTGTCGGCCGACCGCAGCCGGGCGAAGGTGCCGCCGCGCAGCTCGGTGAACCGCAGTCCGTCCCGATCGCGGTCGGCGACGGCCCGGAGCGTGAACCGGAAGTTGCGCCGGCCGACCACCTCACCGAGGAAGTTGTAGGCGAACAGCATCGTCAGTCGTTCGTTCTCGGCCGGTTCCCGCTCCGGCGGACCCGGCGGCGGAGTGGGCGTGGGTGTCGGCGTGGGCGCCGGCGGCGGTACGGCCCGGCCGGCCGGCCGGTTCGCCAGCTTCTCCACCGACTCGGTCAGCTTGATCAGTTGCCGGAGCAGGTCGTCACTGTTGTCGGCGCCGGGCGTGTTCGCGGTGACCCGCGTGCCGCTCCCGGCGGCGGCGGTTCTCGGCTTCGGATTCGTCATGCGCGTTCCTTTGCTCTGGCGCGGGTCAGGCGGCCCGGGCGCGGGTGGTCGTGCCCGGGTCGGCGCCGACGTCGGCGACCCAGGCCAGCAGGTGGTCGCGGTGCTCGCCCGCCCGGGCGGAGTCGGTCACCGCCCGGCTCGCCAGCAAGGCGAGGATGCGCAGCGGCTCGCGCCGCCGCAGGTAGGCCGAGGACAGCAGCGACGGCCCGGCCTGGCGGGCGAGGGCGCCGAGCGCCGCCGGGGACACCCGCCGGGGGTCGAGTACGGCGCAGAGCGGCCGGCCCTGGAACGCGGCCATCGGCTGCCGGGTGCAGACGTCGACGATGTCGTCCAGGGCGGCCAGGCTGGCGTTGGTGATCGCCCGGACCGCGGGTGCCGCGGCCTCGAGCGGATGCCGCTGCATCCACGCGGCGGCCACGTCATCCCACGGCCCGGCGCCGAACCAGCGGCGGCACAGCGCGACGTTGAACAGCACCCGGACGAACGGGAACGGGTGCGGATCACCGAGCTGCATCCGGTAGACGGCCGGCGTGCCGCCGTCGACCACGTTGATCAGCGCGGCGGTCGGCGCCCAGCCGGCCTGGGCGAACGCGTGGACGTCGGCGGCGACCTCGTGCGTCCAGCCCTGCCACACCGCGGTCAGCTCGGCCGAGCGCGGCGCGAGCCGTTCGCCGAGGGCCGCGGCGAGCTCGGTGTTCCAGCCGGTCAGGTGGGCCACCTGGTGGCCGGTCTCGTGCAGCAGCGCGGTCGGGTAGGACAGGTTGTGCCGGGTCAGCTTGATGGCGGCCGCCGGCGACGGGTGGCCGTGGTCCCAGAGCCGCACTCCGGCCTCGAGGATGGCGGCGCCGAGCCCGGTGTCGAGATAGACCAGGGCGAGCGGCACGTCGATGCCGGCCTGGTTCAGGATCGCGGCCATGCTGTCGCCGGCCAGCGTGTCGAAGCCGAGCAGCAGGGCCCGCAGCCGCGGGTTGGTCCGGCTGTTCACGGCGTCGCCGTAGAAGTCCAGGATGGTCTCCACCTGCAGATACCGGCCGCGCAGGCGGAGCACGCCGGAGCGGGCCCGGTCCGGGTCGGGCCCGCCGTCGTAGGCGCGCTGCAACGCCGCCGCCTCGGCGACCAGCTCGGCGACCATGCCGGCGAGCCGGGCGCGAACGTTGCGCTGCAGGTAATCCTCCAGCGCGGCCCACGCCTCGTGCGCGGCCACCGTGTCGAGATCGGCCAGTGCCTCGGCGGCGAGCCGCCAGTGCGCGATCTCGGCGCCGGTCTGGCTCTGCGCGATCTCGGCGCCGGTCTGGCTCTGCGCGATCTCGGCGCCGGTCTGGCTCTGCGCGATCTCGGCGCCGGTTTGACCGTGCGCGGCCGGTCCGCGCCGGCTGTCAGCCACGATGCAGTCCCGGGCGGATGGTCAGCGTCGGGCCGGCCGGCGCGGCCGTGCCGATCGCGGCCCGGTCGGGATAGGCGAAGGCGAACGTCAGCGTGATCCCGGCGGCGGGGTCCTTGGCGGCCCGGGACAGGGTCGCGGCCGCCGCGGGCAGTTGCGCGGACACCGCGCCGACGATCGCGTCGGCCAGCTGACCGGAGAGCTTGCGCCCGCCGCCGGCGGCCTGCGGCATGCCGTGCTTGGTGAGCAGGCGTTCCAGGCGCTCGCCGAGCCGCTGCTGCGCGGCCGGGCCGACGATGGCGCGTACGGTCGAGACGACCTGGACCATCTGCTGCTGGTCGAGGTGACCGGCGAGCAGGTGCGCCTCGCGCTCGCCGATCCGCAGATGCACCCGCAGGACCGGTTGCGGCGAGGTCAGGTCGAGCGCCAGGCCGAAGAGCCGGTGCCGGCGCAGCGGGCGCCCGCCGACCCGCAGCCGGTAGTACCGGCGCCCACCGTGGCCGCGCCGGCCGGTGTATGCCAGGCGCGGATTGTGCGCGAGAGCGGTCGCGGCCGGCGCGGTCAGCTCCTCGAACTCCCGGGCCGCCACCGGCAGGTCCGCGAGGTCGCCCACCTCGTACGCCGCCAGGTGTCCCGGACCCGCACCGTCCAGCAGCTCGTAGATCTCCATCTCGGCGGTCACCGGCCAGCCGGCCACGCCGGCGTCGAGCAGCCGGCGTTCGAGCGTGTCGCCGCCCGCCATCACGACCGAGCGCGCGATCGGACGGCTGATCCGGACCGGGACGACCCGGCTGTACTGCTTGAACCGGTAGCAGGGCCGGCCGGCCCGCGGCATCATCACCCAAACCCCGTGCTCGCCCTCGGACTCGCCCTCCACCACCTCGGGGCGCAGCGCCGCGGCGGGCAGGTGCCGGGCGGCCGCCGCCGCGAAGGCCTCCTGGATCTCGGCCTCCAGCAGCAGCTCGTCGCCGAGCAGCGCGGGCGGCAGTTCCAGCACCTCGGAGATGGTGTCCTCGGTCGTGGCGACCAGGGCCTCGGCGCCCAGCGTCGCGGTTCCCGCCGCCTCGGCCTCGAGACCGAGCAGGCCCAGGCCGGCGCTGGCGATGTGCCGGGACAGGAACTTCGCCGGCTCGGGTCCTGCCATTCCCTTGAGCAGCACCGCGATCCGGTCGCCGACGAAGTTCACGATCTTCTCCCGGCCGATGATCCCGATCGCCATCTTGATCAGCGGCTTGGCCGCCATCACCACCGGGATGAACTGCTCCAGCTGCGCGGTCAGCGGCTGCTCCGGCGCCGCCTCGGCGAGGCGGCCGGCCAGGCGGGCGCGGGCGGCGTCCAGGTCGTGCAGCGCCTGCGGGCCGCCGCTCTCCTCGCGGGCCTCCTGGTCCGCCTCGGCCAGGCTCTGCTCGATCGCCGCCTCGTTCCCGGTCAGCACGACCTCGGCGAGCCGTCGGTCGAACTCGCCGGCGAGGTCGTTCTCGGCCTCGCCCAGAGACCCGCCGAAACGGGCGGCCAGCTTGGTGGCCAGCGGGCGGAACTGCGCGGGCAGCTTGCCGATCGCCTGGCTGAGCACCCGCTGCAGCAGCGGCCGCACCAGCCGGCGCAGGATGTCGAAGAGCTTGCCGAGCGGTAGCAGCCGGCCGAGCGCCTGGAACCCTTTGGTGGCGAGCTTCTTCACGCCGCTCGCCAACGAGGTGGCCTTCTTGAGCAGCGACTTGAAGAACTGCTCCTGCGCGGCCAGCGGGCCCTCCGGACCGGTCTCGTCCAGCGGCAGGCCGGCCACCGCCTCGCACTCGCCGTCGCGCAGCGAGTCCACCGGCCGGTCGGCGAAGTGCTCCGCCAGCCGGCCGAGCATCCGGTCGGCCTCGGCCGCCACCGAGCCCATCCACTGCTCGGTCTCGTCGGTGGCCAGCGCCGGCGCGCCGGACTCCGCCGACCAGGTGCCGATCGAGCGCAGGTGCCGCCCCGCCGCCTCGTCGGCGAGCGCGCGGACCGACTCCTCGAACTCCTCGTCGTCGAGCTCGGCGAAGAGCGCGTCGGCCGCCTCGCGGTCGAGCTCACCACGGTCCAGGCTGATCGATTCCGCGAACGGGGTCAGCAGCGTGGCACCGGTCGGCGGTGCGCCCGGCTCCCGGCTGTCCGTTGCGCCGTTCGCCCGCGCGGGGTAGAGGTCGGTGGGCGCGAACGGCGAGGCGATGCTGGTCATGTGCTGCTCCGTTCTGAACTCGGCGGTGCTCCTGGCGAACGCCGCCGGATCGTCTCGATCAGCCGGAGCGGGGACAGCTCGCCCAGCTCCGTCCGGTGAATGCGCAGTTCCCACAGCTGGGCGCGGCGCCCGTCGTCCCGCACCGAGACGACCTTGATCAACTCGTACGGTGCCAAAAGGCTCCCGCCGGCCTCGGCGCCGAGGTCACACACGACGTCGGCCGCGGCACCGAACGGCTCCGGCACCGCGCCCGGATCGGCCGCGACGCCCACGATCCGCAGATCGGCAGAGTTCTGGATGACGTCGACGACCACATCGCGCAGAACTCCCGGCGCGCCGATCACGAGAATGCGGATCTGATCCACGAGATCCCGCTCCCCAGAAGGAATTCGATGCGGCCGAACCGAGTCTGCGCGCGGCCGTTCGGCCCGGACAATGCATCGCGGGATGCCTCTCGACGATGAATCACCTGGTCCATCCGGTGGCCGGAGGATGCACCCCGGCCGGCTCGCGGCCGTGCCCGCGCAGCCAGTTGGCCGCGTCGATCCGCCGGCGCAGCCGCAGCTTCTCCAGGATGTGGTGCACGTGGTTCTTCACGGTCGCGACCTCGATGAACAGCCGCTCCGCGATCTCCTTGTTGGTGAGCCCGCGGTCGATCAGCTCGACGACCTCCAGCTCCCGCGCGGTCAGTCGTTCGGCCGGCTCCGGCCGCCGGTGGCCCCGCTGGGCGAGACGCTGCAGGAGCAGCGCGACGATCCGCGGCGGATAGAGCGGCTCGCCCCGCGCGGCCCGCCGGATCGCCGACACCAGCTCGTCGACGCCGCCCTCCCGGGAGACACAGCCGGCCAGGCCCGCCTCGGCGCAGGCCAGCACGCGCGCCTCGGTGTCGGGCACGCCGAGGCCGACGACCCTGGTGTCGGGCGCGCCCTCGGCGAAGGCCCGGGCGATCGGCGCCCCGAGCGGCATCGTCATGTCGACCACGGCGACGTCCGGGTGGCACCGGACGGCCCGCCCGACGCCGGCCGGATCGCCGCCGGCCACCTCCACCACCGTGATCCCCGGCCGGCGGTCCAGAACCTCGCGCAGCCCCTCCCGATAGAGCCGGATCTCGGCGAGAACGGCAACCGAAATGGACTCCGCCGTCACCGTCACGTCCCCCTCCCGATGTTGCTGCCTTACTGGTAGGTGCGTGACATTTGCGGCTGTCGTCGTGCCGCGCGATGGCACACTGACCGCATGACAGCCAGCGGTTCGCTGGGGATCGACCAATTTGTCGGTCGTGACCGGGAACTGGGCACGCTCGACCGGGCGTCGACGGCGGCCCGGGCCGGCGAAGGCTGTCTGGTATTCGTCAGCGGCCCGGCCGGGGCCGGCAAGACCCGCTTCTGCCGGGAGGCCGCCGCGCGGGCCGAACGGCACGGGCACGTGATCGCCTGGGGCAGCTGCTGGCCCGGCGACGGAGCCCCGCCGCTGTGGCCGTGGCAGTCGATCCTGACGACGCTCGGCGGTCCGGCGGCCGCGGCCCTCGCGGACGACGATCCGGGCGGGGCGACCATGGTTCCCGAGCGTTTCGTCGGCTTCACCACGATCGCCGGGCGGCTCGCCGACGCCTGCGCCCGCGCACCGACCATGGTGGTGATCGACGACGTGCACGCCGCCGGCCCCGGCACGCTGCTGCTGGCCCGGTTCGCCGCCCGGACGCTGGCCCGGTTGCCGCTCGTGCTCGTGCTCGCCCGCCACCCGGGCCGGACCCGGGCCGGCTGGGACCCGGCCGACGAGGGCGTCCCCGTGAACCTGAACCCCTTCACGACCGCCGAGACCGCCGACTTCCTGCGGAGCCGGGGCCAGCCGGCGATGGCCGACGACCGGCTGCACGCGCTGGTACGGCTGACGGGCGGCCTTCCGCTGCACCTGCAACAGGCGGTGGCGCGCGGCGGCCCGGAATGCCTCGACGCGGCGATCGCGCTCGCCATCGACCGGCTCGACCCGGACACACGGCCGATCCTCGCCCGCGCCGCGGTGCTGGGCGGCACCCCGCTCGTGGCGGAGACGGCGGCGGTGAGCCGGGTGGCGCTCGCCGACGTCCGCCGCGCGCTGGACGGCGGACTCGCCGCGGGCCTCGTCGGCGACGCCGGCCCCGAGAGCTTCGCGTTCGGCCACGAGCAGATCCGCGCGGCGCTGCGGGCCCGGCTGAGCGTCGACGAGCTGATGCAGACCCACGCCCGCGCGGCCGAGCTGCTTGCCGCTTCCGCACCGGCCGGGCCGCGCCGGCTCGCCCGCCGCGCCGATCACGCGCTGCGCGCGGCCCCGAGATCGGCCGACGACGCCCGGACGGCGGTGGCCGCCTGCCGGAGCGCGGCCCGCGCCCTGGTCGCCGATCACGCGTACGAGCAGGCGGAGTCCGTTCTGGACGCGGCCATCGCCCTGCACGAGAGCGCCGGCCTGGGCGAACCCGGCGCGCCGCTGCTGCTCGAACAGGCCGAGGTGATGCTGCGGGCCGGCCGGCTGACCGACGCCCGCTCGCTGTTCGACCGGGCGGCGGGCGCCGCGGCCGGCCACGACCCGGTGGCGCTGACCCACGCGGCGCTCGGCCTCGGCGGACTCTGGATCAACGAGCACCGGACCCGCCTGGAGTCGGAGCGGGTGCGCGGCCTGCAGCTGCGGGCCCTCGCCGGACTGCCCGAACAGGAGCGCCTGCTGCGGCTGCGCCTCGCGATCCGGCTGGCGGTCGAACGGGTCTACCAGGGCGGTCCCCGGGAACCGGCGCTCGCGCTACTCGACGCGGCGCGGGCGTTCGGCGACCGCTACGCGCTGGCCGAGGCGCTCTCGCTGACCCACCACGCGCTGCTCGTCCCCCGTCACCTGACCGCCCGGCTCGCCCTGGCCGACGAGCTGATCGCGGTCGCCGGCACGGGCATGCTGGCGCTGGTGGGCCTGTGCTGGCGCACCGTCGACCTGTTCCAGCTCGGCGACCCCCACGCCGACCGGGCCCATACCGAGCTGCGCGAGCGGGCCGCCGCCGTCGGTTGCCAGAGCGTGCTCTACATCGCCGAGGCGATGGCCGTGATGCGCCTGATCCGGGCCGGGCGACTGACCGAGGCGGAGACCGCCGCACACGCCTGCCTGGACCTGGGCACGCGGGTCGGCGACGCCGACGCGACCGGCTTCCTCGGCGCGCACCTGACCACCATCCGCTGGCTGCAGGCCCGCGACGAGGAGATGGTGGAGACCGTCGAGGCGCTCGCCGGCTCGCCGACCCTCAACCCGGCGGAGTTCGCGTTCGCGGCGACCGTCGCCGACCTGGCCGCCCGCACCGGGCAGACCGGCAAGGCACGTACCGCCCTCGACCGGCTCACCGGCCCCGGCCTGGCCACCCTGCCGGAATCGAGCACCTGGCTGGTCGGCATGCTCGCGGTGATCGAGACGGCCCACCGGCTCGGCGACGCCGCCGTCGCCCGGCAGGCGTACGGGCTGGTCCTCCCGTACGCGCACCAGGCGGTGCTGCCGTCGCTGGCGGTGACCTGCCTCGGATCAGCCGAGCGGGGCCTGGGGCTGGCCGCGGCCACGTTCGGCGACCGGGGCCTGGCCGCCGCCCACCTGGACCGCGCGATCACCGCGACCAGTCGGCTCGGCAACCGCCCGGTCACCGCCATCACCATGGCGGACCTGGCCGGCGTCCTGCTCCAGCGGCGCGACCCCGGCGATCACGAGCGGGCCGTACGGCTGCTGTCCCGGGCCGCCGCCGATGCCGACACCCTCGAGATGCCGCTGCGGGCCGCCGCCTGGCGGCGCACCCTCGACGCCCTGCGTGAGCCCAACGCGGTCATCGAGTCCCGGCGCGGCAGCTGGATCCTGAGCATGACCGACCATCGGGCCGTGGTGCCCGACCGCCGGGGCGTGCGCTACCTCATCCGCCTGCTCACCAACCCCGGCACGCCGATCACCGCGGTCGCCCTGGCCGGCGGCGAGAACGCCGCGCGGGCACTTGTCGGGCCGGACCGGCAGGCGGTCCTCGACGACGAGGCCCGGACCGCCTACCGCCGCCGGGCCACGGAGCTGCGGGCCGCGCTCGCCGATGTCCGGGCCGACGGCGACACCACGGCGGCGAAGAGCCGGCAGTCCGAACTCGACGCGCTGCTGACGGAACTGCGCCGGGGAACCGGCCTGGCCGGCCGCCCGCGCGGCTTCTCCGACCCGAACGAACGGGCCCGCACCGCGGTCCGCAAGGCGATCAAACGGGCGATCGACGAACTCGCGGCCGACGAGCCGGCGATCGGCGGCTACCTGCGGGCCACCATCACCACGGGCGGAACCTGCTGTTACGTACCGGATCCCGCCCACCCGGTCCGCTGGACCCGCCGCACCGGCCGCTGACCTCTCACGCCTCCCGGCCGGGGGCGAAGTCCGGTTCTCGCCGCGTTTGAGCCCGGCGTAGCCGTGTAAACGCTGCTTGAGGTCAGCATGTCGAAGTGCCTCACGGGCAGGCGTCCGGACGGCTCGGTCATCTGAGGCGAGGCCGCGTCCGCCCGGCGCAACGGCTGGTCGACCGGCCAGATGTCGTAGCGGATTCCTTGGCTCGCCGACCGCCGACGGGGAGCCCCGCGTAACGCAATCACCTGCGTCCCGGCTTGCGTCCCGGCCTGCGATGGGTCACGCGGCGGCTTTGAATTCGGTGACCTTCACCGGGGTCACGCGAACGATCAGCCGCTTGATCTCGGCCGGCTCGGGAGGGTTGGCGTTGGCGTCGCCGAAGTAGCGCTCCGCCAGCCGGGCCGGCAGCGTCTTCGCCGGATCATCGACCAGTTCAGCGGAGCCGCGGATGTCGACGGAGTGGTAGGGGTTGGCGCGGTCGGACACGGTGAGGCTGATCCGCGGATCACGGGCGAGATTGCGGGCCTTGAGCTTGTCGGCGGTCACCGAGATGAGGACCGCGTCGCCGTCGCGCAGGTACCAGACGGTGGACGTGTGCGGGGCGCCGCTGGCGGTCAGCGTGGCCACGACGGCGAAGTTGGGACCGTCGAGGAGCGCCAGCGTACTGTCGTCGAAAATCGTCACCGGATCAGTCTGTCACGGATAATCCGCTTCGGTCCATTCTCCTCGCGCGCCCCTGGGGCCACATCGCCGAGGTGCTGTTGAGCTGCGGCGACTTCATTCCCCCCGGCCTCGGCCAAGGGCACTGATCTCGGCACATCCGCGTGGTGCGGGCGCAAAACGCCTGTCGGCTGGCGCTGCTGCTGGGGATAGCCTCGGCCGGATACGTGCAGACTTCGGGCTTCTGGCTGGCGGGCCAAGGCTGACTTTCTGGTCCGCGCTGAGTCTCGCCACATGGATTGGGCAGCTCTCAAGGTCATGGCGAGGGCCTGGAGCACGCGCAGATCTCATACCGGTGCGCCGCTGCCCGTGAGGGTATGCCGCACGGGCCGCACAGAACTGACCATCGAGAACAAGGCCGGAATCGTCACCCTCGACGGCAGACCACCAACGCCGTGATCTACATCATCGATGCCGTGCTCGAGAGCTGAACGAGCACCAGGCCTCCACGACCGGTTCGGGCAGGTGCAGCGTGTCGATCTCGGGATGGTGCTGCGCCGATGATCGCCAGCACGCCCGGAGCGGATGCAGAGGGGCGTCCCCTGCCTAGCACTTCCGTAGGTATTGCCTGTGCTCGGGCAAACCGTCCGCTTCGCCAACGTGGACACTTCAGAGGTCGTCGTAATGCCGGCGGGACGAGAGCAAGTTGCATGCGCGTCGACATGCACCATCCGGGCGTATGGGACAGTTGGCCGTGGACTGGTGATCAATGTGTATCGTCGATGTTCCGCAACTGATACGAAACCTCTGGGAAGTCGGTATGGGATCAAACGCGAAGGCTAAGGGAAAGAAGTGGCGTAGCCAGGCGGTTTCGGGAGGTGAACGGCTGGTCGAACGTCACCGGCGGACGCAGGCCAAAAAGAAGCGCAAGGGAAGTGGCTCAGTTTTAAGCGAAGCTCAACGAGAGATAGACCGAGCGTTGACCCCCGCCTTAACCATGCTGCGGTCGCAGGGGAGATTTGAGGAGATGACCGCGCTCTTGGCTTTGAGTTCAATGGACCGGACCGACGATGCCTCGCTGCGGCGAGCAGAGGAGGTCATCGTCCGGATCATTGAATCAATGAGGTCGAAGCAAACCTCTGATATTGAACCCGGTGCAACCGATCGGGCCGGAGGTGCCGATCGGTGGTCTTCGCGTGAAGTAATGCCACGAAATCCCGAAGACATGATTACGTACCTCGAGGTTCTCCTTAAATTCGTACGCATTCTTTTGCTCTTTGCTCTGGCACTGAAAAGCCCCGAAGTTGCCGACACCGTAGTAAAAGAATTTTCATCGCAAGTAAGCTTGACGTCAGGAAATCACGGTTCGACCGCCACGAAGCATTAACGCGCGATGAGGGCCGACGGGTTCGTCTCACGCGAGCCGGACCATGATGTCGACCGTCGGGTCCACCTCTACGGCGGATCGAGGCGGCCGGACCGCGGTCTGGGCGTTTGCTTCGGGCGCGCACGTAGATCATGATCTCTTCGATGCCGCCGCCTTCCGTCCGTTTCGTGCCGCTGCCGCCGCGCGCCCTCGATGCCCTGTTGACCGGTGATCTGCCGGCTGCCCGGGCCATAACCGGCGTTCCGCTCTCGGACTGGTTTCTCTCCGACGAGGTCACCTGGCTGTGGCGCATGCGCCTGGACCAGATCGCCGTGGACCCGCGCGCCGCCGACTGGATTGTCCGGGCGGCGGTTTCCGTCCCCGACGGGGTGGTGATCGGGGCGGGCGGCTTCCACGGTCCGCCCGATGGCGCGGGCATGGTGGAGATCGGCTACAGCACGGACCCGGCGTACCGGCGGCGCGGTTACGCCCGGGCCATGGTGGCCGAGCTGTTGCGCTGGGCGGCCGCCGAGCCGTCGGTGGTCACGGTGCGGGCCAGCATCAGCCCGGGGAACGCCGCCTCGCTCGCGACCATCGCCGGTTTCGGCTTCGCCCACGTCGGCGAGCAGTGGGACGACGAGGACGGCAACGAGTTCCTCTACGAACGCCCGGCCCGGCCGGCGGAAGGCTAGCCGAGCGGGTAGCCGGCCACGCGCTCGTAGACCGGCTGCGGGCCGAGGTGGCTGCGCATCAGGCGGATCTCGGCGATCGGCCAGGACGGCCCCTCGTACGCGGCCAGGGCCGAGCGGTCGGCCTCGATCACCTCGTCGTCGAGCTGGTCGCCGGGGCGGGCGACGGTGAGGTGGGGGCGGAACGGCCGGTCATCGTACGAGATCTTGGTTTTGCGCAGCTCGTGGCGCACCCGCCGGGCCAGGCCGTCGAGGCCGTCGCCCTCGACGCCGACCCAGAGGACGGTGGAGCGGCCGCGGCCGAAGCGGCCGCCGCCGGCCAGCCGGAGGATGATCGGGGGGCTGACCGCGGCCCGTTCGAGGGCGGTGGCCGCGAGTGGCGCCCGGTCGTCGGCGATCTCGCCGAGGAAGGCGAGGGTGACGTGCCAGGTGTCGCGGGGGGCGAGGCGGGTGTTGACGCCGTCGGCCTGGGCCTTCGACACCGCCAGGGTGTCGAGCCGCGAGGAAAGGTCATCACAGGCGGGCTCCGGCGGGTACGCCGCGACGAACAATCTCACCCCGGCACGGTAGCGCAACCAGATGACATTGATTGCCTGGAATGTCACTCGGTGTTGCCATCGTGTTACAGAAAGGGTAGAGCTGGGGGTATTGAGTCGATTCCAGGAGGTTTGCCGTGTGCGGAATTGTGGGCTGGGTCAGCTACCGGCGTGACCTGTCGCACGAGGGTGCGGTGTTACGGGCCATGACCGCGACGATGAGCCTGCGCGGACCGGACGCCCAGGGAGTCTGGCTGAGCACGCACGCCGGCCTCGGGCACCGGCGCCTCGCGGTGATCGACCTCGAGACCGGCACCCAGCCGATGACGGTCGAGCACGACGGCGCGACGATCGCGGCGATCACCTACAGCGGTGAGGTCTACAACTTCCGCGAGCTGCGCGACGAGCTGCGGGGGCTCGGCCACTCCTTCCGCACGACCAGCGACACCGAAGTGGTGCTCCACGCCTACCTCGAGTGGGGCGACGACTTCGTCGACAAGCTCAACGGGATGTACGCGTTCGGCCTCTGGGATCCGCGCGAGCAGGCGCTGCTGCTGGTCCGCGACCGGATGGGCATCAAGCCGCTCTACTACCGCCCGATGCCCGACGGCGTGGTCTTCGCCTCCGAGCTCAAGGGCCTGCTCGCCCACCCGCTGGTGCCGGCCGTGGTCGACAGCGACGGCTTCCGCGAGCTGCTCGCCATGGTCAAGACCCCGGGCCACGGCATCTACAAGGACATCCGCGAGGTTCGGCCGGGCGAGATCGTCCGGGTCAGCCAGGCGGGCCTGCGGCCCCGCCGGTATTGGCGGCTGGAGGCGCGCGAGCACGCCGACGATCAAGCTACGACCGTACGCACGGTGCGCGCGCTGCTCGACGACATCGTGCAGCGGCAACTGATCGCCGACGTGCCCCTGTGCGTGCTGCTGTCGGGCGGCCTCGACTCGTCGGCGATCACCGCGCTGGCGGCCCGGGCCACCGGCACCGTCCGGTCGTTCGCCGTCGACTTTCCCGGCCAGGCCGAGAACTTCCAGCAGGACGACATGCGCGACACCCCCGACACGCCGTTCGTGCACGACGTCGCCCGGCACGTGGGCACCGACCACAACGACATCATCCTCGACTCGTCCGAGCTGATGGACCCGCTGCACCGGCTCGGCGTGCTCGGCGCGACCGACCTGCCGTCGGCGATGGGCGACATGTACACCTCGCTGTACCTGCTGTTCCGGGCGATCCGGGAACGCTCGACCGTGGCCCTGTCGGGCGAGTCGGCCGACGAGGTGTTCGGGGGCTACCGCTGGTTCCACGACCCGGAGGCCATCGCCGCCGACACGTTCCCGTGGGTCACCGCCGTGCGGTCGCGCACCGAACCCGACGCCGGCCTGTTCGCGCCCGACATCGAGGCCAAACTCGACCTGACCGGCTATCGCGACGCCGCCTATCGCCAGGCGCTGAGCGAGGTCGACCACCTGCCGGGCGAGTCGCCGTCCGAACACCGGATGCGCGAGATCTCGTACCTTCACCTGACCCGGTTCGTGCAGATCCTGCTCGACCGCAAGGACCGCATGAGCATGGCGCACGGCCTCGAGGTGCGGGTCCCGTTCTGCGACCACCGCCTGGTCGAATACGTGTACAACACCCCGTGGTCGCTCAAGACCTTCGACGGGCGCGAGAAGAGCCTGCTCCGGGCGGCCACGGCCGATGTGCTCCCGGATTCGGTGGTGCGGCGGCGCAAGAGCCCGTATCCGTCCACCCAGGACCCGGCGTACGAAAAAATGCTGCGTGACCGCCTGCGCGACATGCTCGCCGACGCCAACTCACCGCTTCGCCCGCTCCTGGACGACGGGCGTGCCCGCCGGCTGACCCGGGAGGGGTTCGAGGGCAGCAGCTTCGGCGCCGCCCGCTGGGGCATGGAGCTGGCGCTGTCCCTCAACGACTGGATGACGCGCTACCCGGTGAGTCTTCAGCTGGATTGAGCTACTCCCGGCCCTGCCAGGTCGTGATGCAGGCTTCGTTGCCCTCCGGGTCCGCGAGCACCCAGAAGGCGGGCGCCCGGTGATCGGAGATGATCAGGCCGCCGCTCTCGACCGCGGCCGCGATCCGGTCCTGGGCGCTGTCGTGCGGCACGGAAATGTCGAAGTGGATCCGGTTGCGCTGCGGGCGCGGCTCGTCCATCTGCTGGAACCAGATGGCCGGACCGTGCCCGTCCGGGTCGACGAGCGGGTCTTCCGGGCCGTCGTTGCCCGCCTCGCCGGCGTAGCCCAGGATCGCCTTCCAGAACGGCCGGATCGCCGGGATGTCGAGCGCGTCGATGCCGACCTCGATCAGCTGGGTGTGGTCGGGAGCGGTCCACCGGCCGATCTCGCGGACCGCGGCCGAGATCCGCTGCGCCAGATCGACGTCTTTGCTGGTCACCGCGGCGTGGGCCGGCGACTGCACGGTCAGGATCACGCGGTCGGGCCGCAGGTCGATGCGCAGGTGGTCGTCGGCGTCGCTCACCTCGATCGCCCGCTGCGCGACGTCGGCGGCCTCGGCCATCGACCGCACCGCGACGGTTGCGCGCAGCGTGCCGAGAATGAACCGCCAACCCTGCCCGCTCACCGCGTTCGACGCGGCCGTTCTGCTCAGCACCTCTTCCATGTGGAAGATTATGCCGATGGAGATTCGTCGCGCGGTGCCCGATGACGTTCCCGCCATCATCCGGATCGGCGAACAGACGTGGCCGGTCGCCTACGCGTTCGCCGGCGCCGACTACATCGCGGCCGGGCTCGCCCGATGGTGGTCGGTCCCGGCGATCCAGGCCAGCCTCGCCGACACGACCACGCTGGTCGCGGTCACGGAGGAAGGGGTCACCGGGATCGGCAACATCGACCTGCGCGGGGAGACCCCGGTCATCTGGAAGCTGTACGTGTCGCCGCGCGCCCAGAGCTCCGGCATCGGGTCGGCGCTGCTCCGGGAACTCATCGCGGTCGCCGGCGGCGGTCCGGTCCGGCTCGAATACCTGGACGGCAACGCGCGCGCCGCCGCCTTCTACACGCGGCACGGGTTCACCGAGATCGGCCGCGACGGCTCGTCGGTGTGGATGGAGCGCGCGTCATGAGCTTCGACGTCGTCGCCGACGCCTACTGGCAGTTCATGGGCCGCTTCTCCGAGCCGCTCGCCGCCTCGTTCCTGCGGTTCGCCGGCGTCCGGGCCGGCGGGCGGGTCCTGGACGTCGGCTGCGGGCCGGGCGCTCTCACCGCTCGGCTCGACTCGGCTTCGGTGTCCGCGGTCGACCCGTCGGAGACGTTCGTGGCGGCCGCCCGCAGCCGCCTGCCGGGCGCCGACATCCGCCAGGCGACGGCCGAAGACCTGCCGTTCGACGACGACATTTTCGACGCCGCGCTGGCCCAGCTGGTCGTGCACTTCATGACCGACCCGGTGGCCGGGCTGCGCGAGATGGGCCGGGTGACCAGGCCCGGGGGAGTGGTCGCCGCCTGCGTCTGGGATCACGCGGGTGGCGGCAGCCCGCTCGCCGCCTTCTGGCGCGCGGTCAACTCACTCGACCCGGGGGCCCACGACGAATCCGGCCTCGCCGGGGCACGGGAAGGGCACCTCACGGAGTTGCTCTCGGCGGCCGGCTTACGCGACATCGCTGCGGGCGCCTTGACCGTACGCGTGAGCTTCCCCAGCTTCGACGACTGGTGGGCGCCGTACACCCTCGGCGTAGGCCCGGCCGGCGACTACGTGAAGAACCTCGACCCGTCCCGGAGGTCCGCCCTGCGTGACCGCTGCGCCTCGCTCCTCCCGCCTTCCGGCCCGTTCGAGATCGAGGCCACGGCGTGGGCCGCCTCGGGGCGGGCGTCCTGACGCCGGCATCGACCGGGTCCACGTGAGGCCGCGGTGATCCGGCGGCCCCGTTCCGACGGCGGCTCAGCGGACGAGCGGCAGAGGCGGCGCGTTCGGCGTAGCGGGTGTCCGAGTGACGTCTCCGATCGGCAGTGGGCGTCAATCGATCCGTTCCGGCAGGCGTGGAAGGCGAAACGCCCGTCGCCGTCGGGGCATGAGGGGCGTTGTGACCTGAGGCGATTTGCTACTACGCGCGCGCCGGCCGCCACCACCGGTAAGGACGTAGGCAAACAGGTGCCCGCGGGGTAGGCGGCGGACATGCAGGGGCTGATCATCACGGCCGAGCAGGTCAGACGCAGTGACACCAGATCCGGGTTCGTGCCGGCCGCCAAGCGGTGGGTGGTCGAGCAAACGCACGGCACGCCGATACCGCATCGGCGGCTTGAATCCCAACCCGGGCTGTTCATCCTCGCGATCAAAAAGACCTCCGATCTCCCGCATGCGTCAAGAGCCGGAATGATGTGGCGGTGGAAACGAATGAAGCCCTGCGTCTGGCTCGGTCGCAACTATGGTCAGACAGGGCCGGCGCCGGGCGTCATCTGGGCGCTGTCGTGGGGCGGAAACAGGTAGACGCCGCAGTCCGTGCGCTGCTTCTCGACCGCATGGACACCGCGGTCGCCGACGCGACCGCCGAGGCGCTGTTGCAGCGTCGCGACGCAACGGCGCTGCGCTTGTTTGCTGCGGCATGGCATGTCGCGGAACCGGAGCAAGCGGATCATCTCAGCGGCTGCCTGAGCGCCGCCTTGTTCGAGTTGTCCTGCGCCGAGCCCCAGGGCCGCCTGCGGTTTCGAGCCGTGTTGCATGGTCTGCTGGACGACCCTGACCCGGATACCCGTGCGGGCGCCCAAGATCTACTCGATCGAGCTGCTTGGGCGCTACCAGACTGATCGTTACGGGCTTACCAGCGCTGCGTGAGCGAATGCCT
The DNA here is from genome assembly GCF_040682075.1 of Actinoplanes sp. NPDC051411. Taxonomy (NCBI): domain Bacteria; kingdom Bacillati; phylum Actinomycetota; class Actinomycetes; order Micromonosporales; family Micromonosporaceae; genus Actinoplanes; species Actinoplanes sp. NPDC051411. Next base: position 45,964 of record NZ_JBFBAD010000066.1, read on the forward strand.
TAGCGGGTCGTAGAGCTGGCGGTTGCCAGGCAGTGGTGCAGGCAGCCGAGGAGCCGGTTGAACAGGTGGCGCAGCGCTGCGCGGGGTGCCGGTCGCCGTGGTCGCGTCGACGTTGGTAGCGCTGCTTGGCAGGTTCGGCGTGGGCGGCGGCGACGAACGCCCACAGGTAGCCGGCTGCGGCGAGCCGGTCGTTCTTGACCTTGCGGTGGGTGATGGAGATGCTGCACCCGGACGCGCCGGTGACCGGGGCGGCGCCCGCCTCTGCCTTCAACGCGCGGGCGTCGGCGAACCGGGCGCGGTCGTCGCCGATCTCAGCCAGGACGCGGGCGCCAGTCACGTCGGCCAGGCCGGGAAAGCTGGTCAAGACGGCATGGTCCGGGTGCTGGCGAAACGCTTCAATGGCGGCCTCGGCGAGCTGGTCGACACTGGTGCACTCGACATTCAGCGTCGCCAGCAGTGCCAGCGCCTGGGTGCCCAGCGCTTCCTGCACGACGGCCGGTTGGCGCAGTTGCGGACGCCGCAAAGCCTGCTGCAGCTTAGCGGCCAGGTCCTCGATGCCGCGTTGGCGGCCGCCGCGGCGCAGCGCAGCCGCGATGCGCGTCGTGGACAACTTTGCGGCAGCCGCCGGCGTAGGGGCGATGGCTAGCACCGGCCGGGCAAGTGGCATCCTGGTGAGCCCGAGCCAGTACAGCGATGGCCTGGGCCAGCTCGCTGTCGTGCGGCAGCGGCCGATCTTTTTGGAGACCTTTAGAGGTCAGGTAACAGGCAGGGCATCCCGTGGACCACGGCGAGCCGTTCGGGACTCATTACGTAACGGGGGGAACCGATCGAACCGGCCGCCACCAGCAGCGCTGACTCTGGCCTCCATGCGAATAGACCTGGAGTGTGTTTGGTGCTCTCTCACGCGGCGGGACCCGGGGGCGAGAACCCGCCGAAACTACCCAGCGCGGACCGCCGCCGGGTTCGTGCCGCTATCACGGCGGCGAGGACGGTGAGCAGGCCGGCGACCGTGCAGATCAACGTGGACGTCCCGCCGCGCGAGACGTCCACGTTGTTCGGATCAGGTGAGCCGTGCGCGTACGCCATCACCGCGTACGCCTCGCGGTAGAACTGGAAGGCGATCACAGTGGCGGCGGCGAAGCCGGCCGTGGCCGCGGCCGTCGCGAGTCGGCGGTGGGCGAGTGCGGCCGCCAGGAGCCAGCCGGCGAGCAGGCCGGCGACGGTTCCGGCGATGGTCAGCGGTCGCAGGACGGCGGGCTCGGCCGGCCACACCGTGAGGCGGTAGAAGTCGGCATAGAAGGCCGCGCCGGTGAAGGGTGAGCCGGCGATGACCTGGGCGCTGCCGTGCATCTTCAGCCCGCCGCTGGTCGCCGTCCAGGTGCCGAACGTGGTCGGGAAGCTGGTGTCCGTGTCTTCGCGGGGCGTGGTGCGGGCTTCGCTCTGCTGGAACGACGTGATCCGCCACCCGGCGCCGGTCAGCGTGTCGCGGATCCGGGAGGCCGACCAGGCCGCGGTGCCGTCGGCCAGGATCAGGACACTCGGTCCCTGTTGTGCCGAGGTGTCGTGGAAGAGGCCGGCGTCGGTGGGCACGCCGGTCAGGGCGGCGTTGAGGGCGCGCATTTGCGGATCGGACGGTACGGCGGAGGCCGTCCGCCAGGCGATCCACGTGCCGGCCGCGGCGCCGAAGCCACCCAGCACGGCGGCGGCGAGCAGAGCGGCCATCCAGGCGAGGGGGCGACGGGCGGGCAGTCTGAAGCGCTGCCGCAGGCCGGCGAAGATCAAGTGGAAGCCGGGCCGACGGCCGTCCTCGGCCATCTCCAGCAGGGTGGTGAGGATCTCGGCACCGCGATGGTCGCGGTATGGCCGGGGGTAGGCCCAGAGCAGTCGCCGGTAGTGCCGTTCGGCGGGAGTGATCACAACGCATCCCCGGACCCGAGGGCGGTGAGAGGTGGAAACGTCGGCTCCCGCATGCCGAGCAATGCTACCTCAGCCGACATATAACGCCAAGCGTTATATGCTCAGCCGGTTTGCGAACGTGACACCCCGGCCACGGCGCCGGCCACGCGGTGGAACAGGTCGCCCAGCGCGACCGGCTCCTCGCCGAACGCCCAGTCCTCGACGACCACGTCGAGCGCGGCGAGTACGGCCGCGACCATGGCCCGGGCGACGACCGGATCGTCCAGCCGCTCCTCGACTGCCGGCGTGATGGCGTCGGCCCAGTGGCGGCGCTTGTCGGCGAGTCCGCCGCGTAGCTGAGGGGTCGTTGCCAGCAGCCGGGAGCGGGCCTTGCCGGTCTCGCCCTCGGCGGCCAGGTCGTCGGCGAACCGGGCCACCGCGTGCACCAGCGCATCCCACGCCGATTGCCCCGGTTCGGCGGCCCGGACGCGGGCGGCGATGGCGTCGCCGATCTCGGCCATCGGCCCGAGGATGGTCTCCTCTTTGGTCTCGACGTACCGGAAAGCGCTCCGCACCGAGATGCCGACCTCGCGGGCGATGTCGTCCATGGTCGTCCGCTCGTAGCCGGACCGGAGGAACAGCGTGGTGGCGGCCTCGGCGATCGCCTGCCGGACGGCGTCTCTCTGCAGCTCCCGGGCGCGTCCCCGCAATTGCGTCACGCCTCACACCCTAGTGCTGCCATTGACAGCCTATATTGGCAGTCACTGCCAACGTTGGAGAGGACCATCATGCGAGTAGTCGTTGTGGGAACGGGAACGATCGGGACCGCGGTGGCCGAGGTGCTGCGGGAGGCGCGGCACGAGGTGGTCACCGTTTCCCGTACGGGCGGGGACCTCCGGGCCGACGTCACCGACCGGGCCTCCCTGGCCGCGTTGTTCGGCCGCGTCGGCGAGTTCGACGCGGTGGCCAGCGCGGCCGGTGACGTGTTCCCGGCGCCGCTCGCCACGTCGACCGACGAGCAGTGGGAGCAGTCGCTCGGTTCGAAGGGGAGGGGCCAGATCGACCTGGTGCGCAGCGCCCTGCCCCACATCGCCGACGGCGGCTCGTTCACGCTGGTCTCTGGTGTCCTCGGCGACGAGGTGAACGCGGCGATGACCATCGGTGCCACGGTCAACGGCATGGTCGAGGGCTTCGTCCGGGCCGCGGCGACCGAACTGCCGCGCGGCATCCGGATCAACTGCGTCAGCCCGGCCGTGCTGACCGAGTCGCGGGCGTTCCACCCGTACTTCCCGGGTTTTGTGCCCGTCCCGGCCCGGGACGTCGCCCTGGCCTATCTCCGCGCGATCAGCAACCCCTACAACGGGCGCATCCTGCGCCTGCACCGGGTCAGCTGAGCTGGATGCGGGAGCGGTAGGTGTCGAAGGCCGGCTTGCGGGCGTAGTCGCCGGTGCACAAGCCGAAGGTGCCGAGCGGGGACTCGGAGGCGGAGTCGGCGTCGGAGAGGGCGAAGAGCTCGAACTGCGCCGCGCCCGCGGCGGCCGACGCGTCGATCAACGCGGTCAGCGACGTGACCTGGCCGGCCGGCGTGCGGTGGGCCCCGCTCGGGCTGCCCGCCTCGGAGATGTAGATCGGGAGTTCCGGCGGGAAGTGAGCCTCGGCGAGGCGGCCGCGGAGGTGGTCCACGGCGTGCAGGGTGGCGCCGTGGACATCGTCGTGCGGGGAGAACCCGTCGGGGTAGAGACCGAGTCCGACGTAGTCCACGTGGGCGGCGAACGCCGCGTACGGGATTGAAATCAGTTCCTTCCAGAACTGATCGTCGCCGCCGAGCCATTCGGCGGGTTCGGCCAGCGAGAAGCCGACCTGGACGCCGTCGCGGACGCGGGCCCGCGCGTGCGGCAGGCCCTGGGTGAGGGCGGCGACCACGCCGGGCGAGCTGCCGTCGATGCGCGGGATGGGAAAGTTCGCCTCTAGGGTGACCTGCAGATATCTCACCAGGTGGCCGTACCGGTCGAGGGCGCGGTCGATGAACGCGAGCCAGCCGTCGAGGTCGGCGACCGGCGGCAGGTAGCTGAGCACGAGGTCGAGTTCGCGGCCGCCGGTGATGTACCAGTCGTCGGGCATCGTCAGACGGTCGAGATCGCCGGAAGCGTCGATCTCCTTCTCCAGGGCGGTGTTGCCGCCGCACCAGTGGACATATTCGCGGATCACGAAGGGGCGGCCGCCGGCCAGCTCGTCGACGAGCGGGCCGATGCGCCGGGGGTCGGCGGGACCGGCGCAGGTGGCTCCGGCGCGGCTGCCGACGTAGATGCCGAACTTCATACGAGTACCTCCAGGTCTCCGCCGGCGAGCCGGTCGGCGGTCTCGGTCAGCCAGGCGATCTCGGTGGCCAGCACGCGCAGCCAGTAGTGCACCTCGATCATCTGGATTTCGGGCAGGCCGGGCGGGATCACCGGCGTCTCGCGCCGCAGGCGCTCGGCGCGCGCCCGCAGCACCGCGACCGCCTCGGCGGCGGGCAGGATGCCGAGGTACGCCACGGCGGTCAGGAATTCGGCCGAGGCGGGCGCGCTCCCGGTCAGCCCTTCGCGGACACGCGTACGGAACAGCGCGATTCCGGCGTCGGTGGGGCGGTAGGTGGTTCTCGCCGGGCGGTTGGCGACGCTCTCCGGCGTACCGGAAAGAAGGAGACCGCCGTCGGCGAGGGACTTGATGAGCGTGACCACGCTGCTGCGCCGGATTTTGAGGTGCGGGTAGCGGGTTTCGAGGCGGGCGGTGACCTCGTAGGCGTGGGCGGGCTGCTCGACGAGCAGGCCGAGGATCGGGAGCACGAGATTGTTGCGGGTGGCGTCGAGTGGCACGCCGCTCACCGTATAGACGTATACGCCTAAAGTCTAGTTTCGCGCGGGCTCGACGACGCTCCGGACGGCGGCCAGGAGGGCGGCGCGGTGCTCGGTCAGGCGGCCCGCCGACATCGCGGTGTCGCCCGCGGCGGCCCGGAGCGCGGCCGGGGCGCTGAGCCAGCTCTCGGTCATCCGCAGGACCAGCGCGAACAGGTCGGCCGCCGGGATGTCGGCGCGCAGACGGCCCGCGCGCTGCGCCTCGGCCACGCTGTCGAGGCGGGCGCGGTAGGAGGCGACCTCCTCGTCGGTCGGCTCGGACCTCTCGAAGGCGCGCCAGACGGCGATGCGGCGGGCCTCCGGGTGGGCCAGCACGTAGTCGAACCGGGTCGCCGCGAACGCGACCAGGTCACCGTCGGTCAACGGGACCGCCTGCGTGACCGTCCGGGACTGATCGTCGATGACGGCGTCGAAGAGGCGGTCCTTGTCGCCGAAGTAGACGTAGATCAGGCGCTTGTTGGCCCCCGCCTTCTCGGCGATCCGGTCGATGCGGGCGCCGGCCAGGCCGTACTCGGCGAACTCGCCGGTCGCCGCCCGCAGCAGCAACGCCTTGGTGGCCCCGGAATCGCGGGGGCGGGGTGCCGGCATGCCGGCCACCCTATCCGCGCGCGCCGCGCTCACCAGGCAACCGGACCCTGCGCCGCGAAGAAACCCCCGGTCGGCCCATCGGGGCCGGTCTGCGCCATCCGTACGAGGATTTCCGCTCCCTCGGCAACCGTCTGGGTGCCCGCGTGGTGGTTGAGGTCGGTCGCGGTGAAGCCGGGGTCGACCGCGTTGACGCGTATGCCCGGGTAGGCCTTCGCGTACTGCACGGTCAGCATGTTCACGGCCGCCTTGGACGACGGGTACGCGATGTCGGGGTAGAAGTGCGCCGGGTTCGCCGGGTCGGCCAGGTCGCGGGTCGACGCCAGGCCGCTGCTGACGTTCACCACGACCGGCGCCGCCGAGCGTTCGAGCAGCGGCAGGAACGCGTGCAGCATCCGGACCGGCCCGAACACGTTCGTCTCGAAGATCGCCCGGACCGAGTCGGCGGTCGCCTCGGCCGCCGGAACGAACCCGCCGTCCGCCCTGCGGGGCTCGATGCCGGCGTTGTTCACCAGCACGTCGAGCCCGCCGTCGGCCTCGACCGCCTTCGCCGCGGCCGCCACCGAAGCGTCGTCGGTCACGTCGACCTGCAGGAACCGGCCGCCCAGCTCGTCGGCCGCCTTCTGCCCCCGGCCGGCGTCGCGGGCCCCGACATAGACGGTGTGCCCGGCGGCGATCAGCTGCCGGGCCGCTTCGTAACCGATGCCCTTGTTGGCGCCGGTGATGAGCACGGTTGCCATCTGGATCCTCCTGTAACTAACTGGATAGTGATAAAAGTAGCTCGCCTCGTCTGTATAAGTCAATAGTTAGTTACTTCGCCGGTCCCTCCGCGACGGCGGGATAGCGTCGGGCGGGGACAGCTGACAGGGTGGGACGATGCTGAATGAGGTGGCGGACGGCGTCTGGGTCCGGCAGAGCGGGTGGGTCTGGAGCAATACCACCGTGGTCCGCGGCGAAGCCGGGCTGCTCGTGGTCGATCCCGGCATCAACGGCGCCGAGCTGAACGAGCTCGCCGACGACCTCGACCGGCTCGGCATCCCGGTGGTCGCCGGGTTCTCCACCCATCCCCACTGGGACCACCTGCTGTGGCACCCCCGGTTCGGCGACGTGCCGCGCTACGCCACGTCCGCCTGCGTCCAGGTGGCCACCGAAGCCCGCGAGCGGGGCCAGAAGATGGCGGCGGAGAGCGCCTCGGGCATCCCACTCGAGCTGCTCGGGCTCGTCACCCCGCTGCCCGCGGACGGCGGCGGACTGCCCGGCGAGACCATCGAACACGAGGCCCACGCCGTCGGCCACGCCGCGCTCCTCCTCGCCGACCGCGGCGTCCTGCTCGCCGGCGACATGCTCTCCGACGTGCTGGTCCCGATATTCGGCCCGGACCGCCCCGACCGGCTGGATGTCTACGCGGCGGCACTCGACCGGCTGGGCGAGGCGGCCGGCCAGGTCGACGTCGTCATCCCCGGCCACGGCGCCGTCGCCCGGGGCCCCGAGGTGGCGGCCCGCTTCGCCGCCGATCACGCCTACGTCGACGGCCTGCGGCGGGGAGAACAGCCGGTCGACGCGCGTTTCGGACCGCGCGGGTAGGCGGCGGTCACGTCTCTGCTCGTCCGGATCGGCCATATCCGCGGCTGATCCGGTCTGATTGCGCGATGGGGCCGCCCACGAGGCCGGCAACGTCGTAGCCGGGCTCGACGGCCTTTGTCGTGCGGATTCTTGCCGGCTGCGGCCACATCCCAGGCGGGATTGCGGTGCCCGCCTCGTGGCCACAGACGAAGCAGACGCTGGAAGCCGCCGTCGTGCGGCCGACCGGCGCACCGTTTGCCGCCGAGGCGGCGGCGACTCAGGCGATCTAGAGTTCTGACGTGCACATCGCGGGAGAGGACGGCGTCGCGATCACCCTGACCGCGCTGTGCTGGCAATTCCCTCCCGGCGCCGGAGAGGGCGACGACGCATGGCTGATCATCACCGGGAACGTGGATCTGGGCAACAGACAATGGGCCTTCGAGGACCCGTGCCTGGAGATGGAAGAAGCACGGGAACTCGCCAGATGGCTGTGTGACGCCGGCAAGGGCCGCATCACACCCCCTCCGCAGCACGACGACGAAGCGCCGGAACCAACGCTGCGCTTCCTGGAGCCCGCCCTGGGGTTCACCGTCTACAAGCACGACGAGAATGAACTCACCGTCCGCGTCTTCCTCGCGGCGGAAGCTGCGCCGCCCTGGCTTCGCAACCACGATGCTCACCACGCACGGCAGGTGGTGGATCTGCAAATGCCAACCGACCGGTTGCTCGCGGCCGCCGCCGGCTGGAGTCAGGAACTCAACGCCCTGCCGCCTCGCCCGTGGGTGGACCCGAAATAGCCCGCACCGAAACCCGGGAGAAGCACGCGTTTTCGTGCTGGGCAAGGTGTTCCACGGTCGCGACCGCAGGTCCCGAGAGCGACTTTGCGCAGCTCGAAGTGGGCGAGAACTGGTCCCGTCCGGCGGCTTTCAGGTTGTCGCGCCGAAGCGGGCCACATAGTGCCAGACCCGTTTGAGGTCCTGCTCCGCGTACCGGCCGCCGGCCGCCGCCTCGCCGATCAGTCTGGGCGTGAGATAGCCGTCGGTGGCGAGTTCGGTGCCGAGGTCGACGTATTCCTGGCCCCGGTAGTCGGGGTGCCGGCGGAGTTCGGTGACCGCGAGCCGGAAGCCGCCGTGCCATTCGACCGGGCAGGGTAGGTGCCGGGCGGCCGCCTCGACGTCGGTGTCGCGGTAGCTGGGGTCGAGCACCAGGGCCTCGACGTCGCGGTCGAGGCGGACTCCGCCGTGGACCTGGGCTTCGATGTAGTCGTCCAGCTCGTCCCGGTCGTCGGCGAGGGCGAGGTCGATGAGGGACATGTGGCCGGCTACGGCGAAGGCGGCGGGTTCCAGGTAGCTGTCGGGGTAGCAGAATGTTGTCCGAGCCAGGGCGGCCGCGGTCAGGCGCAGGTGGGCCGATCCGAAGCGGGGTGCCGCGCCGACCTCCTTGCGGCGGAAGTTCAGTCCGCCGTAGACCGGCCGGGCGTGGGCGGGCGCCTCGTCGTAGGCGCCGCCGAACATCGTGTGTTCCCAGCGCCAGCGGTCGCCGCCGGGGTGGGCGGTCAGGCCGCCGTTGCTGGTGCCGGTGACGAACTGCGACAGGTAGGTTCCGTCGGCGGCGAAGGCGCGCAGGATGGCCCGGCGGTCGGGGTGGAAGTTGAGCGTGACCCGCAGGGACGGGTCGAGCGGCGGGCCGGTGGAGAGCGCGGTGACATGCTCCAGGGCCCGGCGGCACGAGGTCTCCACGGCGATCATGATGCCAGACGCGCGGAGACATCGAAGGTCTTCCCTTTCCGGCGGTACGGGCGTAACACTATTTGCATGCCCAGTGCAGTATTACCGCGGTTGCGTGGACGCGACGACGAGCTGCGCGCGCTGGGCCTGCTCGTCGAGGCGGCGGCGCGGGGTGACGGCGGCGCGGGGTGACGGCGGCGCGGTGGTGGTGCTCGGTGAACGGGGCTCCGGGCGTACGTCAATGGCGGCGCAAGCCACCGCCGCCGCAAGCGGATTCGCGGTGTTGAGCTCGGGCGGAAGCCCGGGGGAGGCCGACCTTCCCGGCGCGTGCCTGCACCGCCTGCTGCGCCCGGCCCGCGACGCCTTCGCCGAGCTGGCGCCCCATCACGCCGAGGCCCTGCGCAGGGTCACCGAGGGCCGGCCCGGTGAGCCGCTGACTCTGCCGGCGGCGCTCCTCGAACTGCTGTGCCGTCTCTCTCCCGCGCTGTGCGTGATCGACGACGCCGACCTGGCCGACGCGGTGTCCCTGCGCGCTCTCGCGTTCGCGGCCCGCCGGCTCGAAGGCTCCCGGATCGCGATGGTCCTCGCCGTGCGGAGCCCGGCCGAGTTGCTGGCCGGGCTGCCGGCCGTGACGCTGGGACCGCTCGGGCGGGAGGACGCCCGCGCGCTCCTCGACGACCTCCCCGGGCCCCGGCTGCCGGGCGACGTGGCCGGGGCGCTGATCGCGGTGGCCGACGGCAATCCGCTCGCCCTGCGCGAGCTGGTGGCCGGCCTCGACGCGAGGCAACGCCGGGGTGAAGCCCCGCCGCCGGACAGCCTGCCGCCGGACAGCCGCCTGCGCCGCGCCTTCCGGGCCGCCCTCGACCGCCTGCCCGCCCCGGCCCGCCGCATGGTCGTGTGCGCGGCGGCCGACCCCGAGCTGCCGGTCGAGGAGCCGGCCGCCTTCGAACCGGCCGAGCGGGCCGGACTGCTGCGGGTGGCCGGCGAGCGACTGGTCTTTCGCCCGGCGGTGTTGCGGCGGGTGGCCTACCGGGAGGCGACGGTCGCCGAGCGCCGGGAGGCCCATCGGCTACTGGCCGCCGTCGTCGCGGATCCGCTGCGCCGCGACCTGCACACCGCCTCGCTGACGGCCGGCACCGACGACGCGCTAGCCGGACGGCTCGCCCGCCACGCCGATCACGCCGCCCCGGCCGCGGCCGCCGGCGCCCTGGAGGCGGCGGCGCGGGTGGCCACCGACCCCGCGCCCTACCGGATCGCCGCCGCGCGGCAGGCTTTCCGGGCCGGAGAACCCTGGCGGGCACGGCTCCTGCTGCGCCAGACCGCCGCCTCCGCCGAGTCCGAGATCCTCGCCGGCGAGCTGGACCTCCGCATCGACGGCCGGCCCGCCGCCCGCCGGCTGGTCGCGGCCGCCGCCGAGCTGGTCGAGCGGGACCGCCGCCACGCGCTCGACGCCCTGGTGGCGGCGGCCGACGCGATGGGCCGGACCGGTGACTACCAAGGCTTTCCCACACTCGCCCGCCAGGCCGAGGCGCTGCGCCACCCCGGCGATCCACCCGTGATGGCACTGCTGACCGACTATCTGACCGGTTCGGCGGCGATCTACCGAGGGGACTACCGGGGGGCGGCCGGCCCGCTGCGCCGGGTCCGGACCGCGGCCGTACGCCTCGACGAGCATCCGGCCCTCATCCGCGCCTGTGCGGCCGCCTTCCTGCTCGGCCACGACGCCGCCGCCCGGTCGCTCGGTGACCGCGCCACCGCCCTGGCCCGCGAGAGCGGCGACGTCAGCAGTGTCCCGCTCGCGATGGAGTTCGCGGCCGGGGCCCGGTTCGCGCTGGGCCGCCACGACGAGGCCGTCTCCGACCTCCAGGAGAGCGCCGATATGGCCCGGGAGAGCGGCCAATGCGGTCTGGCGGGCGGCAATCTGGCCCTGCTGGCCGTTCTGGCCGCCGTCCACGGTGACCCGGCCACCGCCCGGTTGCGGGTGCGCGAGGCCGTCGCCTCCCCGGGCAGCCGTGGCCGGGCGCTCGGGGACTGGGCCCTGGCGACCGTCGACCTGCTGGCCGGCCGGCACCGCGAGGCGGTGGCCCGGCTGGTCCCGTTGATGGCGACCGGCCACCTGATCGTGCGGATCGCGGCGACACCGTTCGCCGTCGAGGCGGCCGTCCGGGCGGGTGAGACCGTCTTCGCCAAAGAGCTGACCGAGACGTTCGACCGCTGGGCCCCGCACACCGGCAACCCGGACTGGCTGGCTCTCTCGGCCCGCTGTCACGCGCTGGTCACCGGCGACGACGAGCACTTCGTCCGTGCGATCGACGCGCACGCCCAGGGTTCGTCGGAGTTCGAGCGCGCCCGCACCGAACTGCTCTACGGCTCGCAGCTCCGAAGAAAGCGGCGGCCGATCCGCGCGCGCGAGCATCTGCGGTCGGCGCTCGACGCCTTCGAGCGCCTGGAGTGCAGCTGGTGGGCCGCGCACGTGGCGGGCGAGCTGCGGGCCGCCGGCGAGCCTCCGGTCCGGCCGAGGGAGCGGCGCGCCCTGACGCCTCAGCAGACGCGGATCGCGGAACTGGTCGCCAGCGGGGCGACCAACCGTGAGGTGGCGGCCAAGCTGTTCCTCAGCCCGCGGACCGTCGACCACCACCTGCGCAACATCTTCACGCGCCTGGGCATCCGGTCCCGGGTGGACCTGGTCCGCCTCATGACCTGAACGCGGCGGCCCGGGCCCCCCCGGCCTGTGAACAAACCCGGCAGCACGCGTTGGAACGGAAGTTCGACACCTCACGGTTGCTCGCCAGCCCGCAAGTGAACGGCGTGAACCGGGTGTCGCCCGAGACGAACCGCTTCATCCACGAGACCAGCACCTGCGACACCACCGGGTCGGCACTCTGCGGGAAGAAGTGGCTCTGCCCGGCCAGCTCGACGTAGTCCTTCGACCCGCCGAGCGAGTTGTAGAACGGGATCGACATCGAGGACACCGGCGCGATCGTGTCGGCCTGGCCGCCGATGATCGCGACCGGCGCCCGCACCGAACTCCAGTTGCTGCTCAGGTCCCACGGCGCCAGCGGCACGCCCGCCTTCAGCGTCGAGTCATCCTTCAGCGCCTCGAGCGTGCCTCCGCCGCCCATCGAGTGGCCGGCCACCGCGCGCCGCGCCGGGTCGACCCTGGCCCGCACCGCCGAGGGCGACGAGTTGGTGGCCCAGCGCAGGGCGGCCAGCAACTCCTGGCCCCGCTGGGCGGGCTGGTCCAGAGTGGAGTTGGTCTCGATGCCGACGACCACGAAACCCCAGGAGGCGACTCGCGGCCCGAGCCAGGCCAGGCTCGACCAGTACGCGGTGTAGCCGGGCACGATGGCGATCACCGGGTACTGCCCGGCGGTCGTCGGGTAGTACACCCGGCCGCCACCGAACCCGGAGGCGCCGGTGATGGCCGTGTTCGTGGTGGCGAAGCTGCCGTTGCCGCCGATGTCGGCGCTGGTCGGTGCCTGTCCGACCTGGTCGGCGAGGGCCGGCTGCTGCGTCGCGACGAGACCGGTGAGGGCGAGCACGAGACCGGCGGTGGCGGCGGTCAGGCGGTGTCTGAGCTGGTGTTTCACGAACGACTCCCTCCGGAGCGGGAACGTATTGATGTCGATGAGTCTGTGCGCCCGCCCGGTGCGCGGGCATCGGCGAAATCACCAGTCATCCCCCGCGCGGGGGACCCCGATTGCCCACCTCGCGGTGACGCCCGTCGATCCGCGAATCCCTAGCGTTCTCGGCATGACTTCGACCGGACTCTCACGCTTTCCGCGGTGGTTGCGGCCCGGGGGCGTACGCGGATTTGTTCTGCTCCTCGCCTTTTTCGCGCTGATCCTGGTCGCCGGACCGATCGAATCGGCCGCCGCCGGGCACGCCGTCCTCGGCCTGATCGCCGGCGCGGTGGTGGCGGTCGGGGGCGTCCTCGCCTACCGCGCCCTCGTCGGCCGGCTCGAACAGCGGCCGGTCGACGAGATGGCGCTCGGCGAGGCCCGGCGCGGGGTGCTGCGCGGCCTCGGGCTCGGGCTGCTGCTGTTCGGCATCACGATCGGGGTGATCGCGATGTTCGGCGGCTATCGCATCGCCGGCTGGGGTTCGGTGAGCGGCACGATCGCCACGTTCGGCATCATGTGCGGCGTCGCCGTGACCGAGGAGATCCTGTTCCGGGGCGTGGTGTTCCGGCTGGTCCAGAAGTGGGCCGGCACCGCGATCGCACTGACCGTCTCCGGCCTGCTGTTCGGCGCGCTGCACCTGTTCAATCCCGGGGCGACGCTGTGGGGCGCGCTGGCCATCGCGGTCGAGGCGGGCGTGCTGCTCGGGGCCGCGTACACCGTGAGCCGCAGCCTCTGGCTGCCGATCGGCCTCCACCTGGGTTGGAATTTCGCCGAATCCGGCCTGTTCGGCGCCACCGATTCCGGGTCCGCCTTCCACGGCGGCCTGGTGCGGGGCGTGCCGCACGGCGCCGACATCATCAGCGGCGGCGGGTTCGGGCCCGAGGCGAGCATCTTCGCGATCGTGATCGGCGTGCTCGCCTCGGTGTGGCTGCTTCGCTCCACCCGGCGGCGTTGAGCGTCGTGCCTCGCTACGCTGCTGCCGTGTCCCGTCCTTCGTCGTTGGCCCGCTTCCGTGCGTCGTTGGCGCGCTCCGGTTCGTCGTTGGGCCGCTCCGGTTCGCGGCTGGGCCGCTCCGGTTCGGCGTTGGGCCGCTTCGGTTCGCGGCTGGGCCGCTCCGGTTCGCCCTTGGCTCGGGATGCCGCGCTCGGCCTTGCCCTGGCGCTGGTTGCCTTCGTGCCGCCGCTGGCGACCCACGGGACACGGCTCGGCGAACTTCCGCACCGCCCGGTCGACGCTCTGGCCGTCGCCGCCGCACTGGCCCAGTCGCTGCCGCTGGCCATGCGCCGGCGGTGGCCGGCGGCCACCCTGGCGGTGGTCGCGGCCGGCTTCGCGGTCCAGGAGCTGCGGGGGTACGCGACGTTCGCGAGCGTGGGCCTCCTCGTCGCCATTTACAGCGCGGCCGCCTATCAGGTCCGCTTCCGCCGCTGGACCGCCGTCTGCGCATCCTCGGGCTTCGCGGCGCTCGCGGTCGGCCTGCATCTGCTCGGCTCGACCAACCGGGTCGCCGACTACGTGGTGTTCTATCTGATGCTCGCCGCCGGATGGCTTCTCGGGGTCTACGTGCGGACGCTGCGCTCGACCGCCGCGCTGCGGCGCCGCGCCGAGGCCGAGGCGGCGAGAGCCGACGAACGGGCCCGGATCGCCCGCGAGCTCCACGACGTCGTCACCCACCACGTGACGGCCATGGTCGTGCAGGCCAACGCCGCCCAGTTCCTGCCGCTGGACCCGGCGCGCTCCAGCCTGACCGCCATCTCCTCGACCGGAAAGCAGGCCCTCGGCGACCTCCGCGAGCTGCTCGGCGTCCTCGACCCCGCCCGGTCGTCGCCCCTTCACCCCGGTCATCCCGGCCTCACCGCGCTGCCGTCGCTGATCGAGCAGACCCGGGAGGCCGGGCAGCCGGTGTCGCTGATCGAGGAGGGCTCGCCACCGGAATCGCTGGGCACCGGCCGGGAACTGACCGCCTACCGGGTGGTGCAGGAGTCGCTGACCAACGCCCTGAAGTACGCGACCGGCCTCCCCACGGTGGTCCGGCTCGGCTACCACCCGTCCAGTTTGGACATCTCGGTGACCACCGCGGCTTCCGGCCCGGCGGTCGTCAACGGCTCGGGACGCGGGCTCGCCGGGCTGCGGGAGCGGGTCGAACTGTTCGGCGGCACGCTGTCGGCCGGGCCGAGTGACGACGGCGGATTCACCGTCGCCGCGCACCTGCCGGCCGCCGGGGAGTCGGCGTGATCAGCGTGCTGGTCTGCGACGACCAGGCGCTGATCCGCGCCGGCTTCGTCACCATCTTCGACGCGCAGCCCGACATGACGGTCGCCGGCCAGGCCGCCGACGGACGGGCGGCCGTCGACCAGGCCCTCCGCCTGCGGCCCGACGTCGTCGTCATGGACGTCCGCATGCCGGTGATGGACGGCATCGAAGCGACCCGCGCGCTGGCCGGCACCGGCGTCGCCGACCCGGTCAAGGTCCTGGTCGTGACCACGTTCAACGTCGACGAATACGTCTACGAGGCCCTCCGCGCGGGCGCGAGCGGCTTCCTGCTGAAGGACGCCGACGCGGCCCAGCTGGTCGACGCCGTCCGCACGGTGGCCCGCGGCGAAGCCCTGCTGGCCCCGGCGGTGACCCGGCGCCTGATCGGCCGCTACGCGACCCGCGTCCGCCCCGCCCCGGGGGCCGCGGGCGCGGGGGGCGGCCGGGCCCCCCCCCC
>NZ_JBFBAD010000067.1:0-60476 GCF_040682075.1 Actinoplanes sp. NPDC051411
GGTTGTGGATTTCCCGCCAGTGCTCCCGCACCTCAACCGGGCGGCCGGGCAGCACAGCCAGCACGGGCTGCACGGCCAGCACGGGCTGGCCGGGCAGCACGGGCTGGCCGGGCAGCACGGGCTGGCCGGGCAGCACGGGCTGGCCGGGCAGCACGGGCTGGCCGGGCAGCACGGGCACAAACTCAAGACCAGGCACGCCCTCAGGCTAAGCCCGCCCCACCAAAGCGCGGACTTCAGAACCCTGCACCCACCCAGGCACAGCCGCACCGCCGAACGGAAACGTCAGAACCGCCCCGGCAAAGCCGCACCACCAAGCCCGGCCACCAGATGCATTCGCTCAGCGCGCCACGACGGCTAGCCGACTCGGTCCAGGAAGGTGTGCAGGGCGGCGTTGAACACCTGCGGCTGCTCGAGGTTGGGCAAGTGGGCGGCTCGGTCGATCACGGTCAGGGTCGAGTCGGGCAGGAGGGCGTGCATCTCCTCGGCGTCGCTGACCGGGGTGAAGGTGTCGTCGGCGCCGACCACCACCAGGGACGGCACCGTCACCGTGGTCAGCAGGGTGCGGTAGTCGGGGCGCTCGGCCCGGCCCCGCAGGGCGGCCGCGGCGCCCTGCGGTGGGGCGCCGAGCATCATGCGGCGTACGTGAGTGGCCACCGATGGGAGGGCCGGCACGTTGTAGGGCGCGATCATCCTGGTCAGGTTCTCCGACGCATACCACTCTGTGCCTTCGGCGACGAGGCGGTCGGCGGCTGCCCGGCGGGCCTGCCTCGCCTCCGGAGGGTCGGCTCGCGGGAACGTGTCGGCCAGCAGCAGGCCTGCGATGCGGGACGGGAACTGGCGGTAGCACTCCATGACGATCTGGCCGCCCATCGACAGGCCGCCGAGGACGAACCGCGCGATGCCCAGGCCGTCGGCCAGGGCGAGCAGGTCGGCGGCGAACGTCGACAGCGGGGTCTTGCCGGGGACGACGGTGCTCGACCCGTAGCCCCGGAGGTCGGGCGCCACGACGCGGCACCGGGACGAGAACTCTGCCACCTGTGGGCCCCACATCGACCGGTCGAACGGGTGCCCGTGCACGAGCACCAGGGCGGGCCCGGCGCCCGCGTCGTCGTAGCCGACCTCGATCCCGTTCGTCAACACCGTGCCATCAAACCAACGCTGACCTAATTCTGCAATCGTTTTCAGAGGGTAGACGGCCACTTCAGACCGTCATGACAACTGATCATGGTCGATCTATTGACAACGATCAGAAATGGATTTCAGACTGGCCCGCATGGCCGTGACGATCAAAGATGTGGCGCGCGCCGCCGGCGTGTCCGCGTCGACTGTCACGCGGGCGCTGAGCAATCCGGAGATGGTCAATCCGGCTACGCGCGACCGGGTGCGGCAGACCGCGGCCGCGCTCGGCTATCAGCCCAACCGGGCCGCGCGGGGGCTGATCACCGGGCGCACCGGGAACCTCGGTCTGCTCGTCCCCGATCTGGCCAACCCGTTCTTCCCGAGCATCGTCAAGGGTGTGCAGGCCCGGGCCCACGAGGCCGACTACGCGGTCTTCCTGGTCGACACCGACGAGGACGCGACCGCCGAGGCGGGGCTGGTCAGCAAGCTGTCCAAGCAGGTCGACGGCCTCATTCTGTGCTCGCCGCGGATGGCCGAGGAGGAGCTGCGCGCGATCCTCGCCGAGACCCCGGTCGTGCTGATCAACCGGCGGGTCGGCCGGGTGCCGTCGGTCACGCCGGCCTTCACCGATGCCATGCGCCAGGCGGTCAGCCATCTGACCGCTCTGGGTCACCGCCGGATCGCGTATGTGGCCGGGCCGCGAAGCAGCTGGGCCAACCGCGAGCGGGTGCGGTCGCTGCGGGCCGTCGTGGGGCAGGGAGGCGTCGAGCTGGTCGAGATCGGCAACGTGATCCCGCAGTTCCCGGGTGGGGTGGCCGCGGCCGATCAGGTGCTGGCGGCCGACGTCACGGCGGTCATCGCCTACAACGACCTGGTCGCGCTCGGGCTGCTGCACCGGTTCGCCGCCCGGGGTGTGGCCGTGCCCGCCGACATCAGCCTGCTCGGCTTCGACGATATCGCCCTGGCCGAGATGGTTCACCCGTCCCTGACCACCGTCGCCCTCCCCAAGGAGCAGGCCGGCCGCGCCGGCGTCGACCTGCTGCTGCAACTGCTGGAGCAACCGGACCGCGCCGGCGGGGTCCGCCGCGAGCTGCCCACCCAGCTGATGGTCCGCGGCTCAACCGGCCCGGCGAGGACTTGACCCAGCGAGACAAAAGGACCAAGCGCCCGAGCACGAGAGAAGGCAGCAATGAAGCGTAGAACTCTCCTCACCACCGCCGCCGCGGTCCCGGTCGTCCTCACTGGAGCGGCGGCGTGCGGCGCCCCGGACAAGCCGGGCGGTTCGAGCGGCAAGACCGACGGCCCGGTGCCCGACAAGCCCGGCAAGGCGGTCACCCTCAACATCCTCGATGTGGCCGGTAACCTGCAGCTGACGCAGGGCATGATCGATCAGTTCTCGGGTCAGAACAAGGATCAGATCGGCAAGGTGACCTATTCCAAGGCGACCGCTCCGGAGCTGGTCGGCAAGGTCAAGGCACAGCAGGCCGCGAACCGGGTCGACATCTCTCTGGTCCTGACGGGGGTCGACGGCCTCGCCGCCGGCATTGACCAGAACCTGTGGCTGCCGCTGCTGCCGGCCTATCAGGGCCGCCTGCCCGGGATGAGCAACTATCTGGACGGCGCGGCCGCGATGCAGAAGCTGGCCGGCGACTTCGGCGTGACGATCACCTACTACCCGTCCGGGCCGCTGATCGAGTTCCTGCCGGCGAAGGTGCCGACGCCGCCGAAGAGCGCCGACGAGCTGCTGGCGTACGCGAAGGCCAACCCGGGCGCCGTGCAGTATGCGCGGCCGTCCAACTCGGGCCCCGGCCGTACGTTCCTGATGGGTCTGCCCTATCTGTTGAAGGATTCGGATCCGAAGGATCCGGTCAACGGCTGGGCCAAGACCTGGGCCTATCTGGCCGAGCTCAACAAGTACGTCACGCTCTACCCGTCGACGACCTCGGACACGATGAAGAACCTGGCCAACGGGTCGGCGAAGATCATCGCGAGCACGACCGGGTGGGACATCAATCCGCGGGTGCTCGGCACGGTGCCCAAGGAGGCCGCGATCGGCACGCTCGAGGGCTTCCACTGGGTCACCGACGCGCACTACGCGGTGATCCCGAAGGGTGTCGACGTCGATCAGCAGGCGGCGATCCTCAACCTGCTCAAGGACATGCTGACCCCGCAGCAGCAGGCGAAGGCCTACGACAAGGGCTACTTCTATCCCGGCCCGGCGGTCAAGGACGTGACGATTCAGATGGCGCCGGCCGAGAGCCAGAAGGCGATCACCGAGTACGGCCGCCCGGAGTACGAGCAGCTGATCGCCGGCAACCCGCTCGAGGTGCCGCTGGACGCCAAGGCGCTGGTGGCCGCGTTCGACAAGTGGGACCGGGAAATCGGCGGCGCCAAGGTGAAGAAGTGACCGCAGAGGGATTCCAGCAGCTCCGGCTGGACGGCGTGACCCGTCGTTTCGGCGGCAAGGACGCGCTGACCGGCCTGAGCCTGACGATCGGGCGGGGCGAGTTCATCGCCCTGCTCGGCCCGTCCGGTTGCGGCAAGTCGACCGCGCTGAACTGCCTGGCCGGTCTGCTCCCGCTGTCGGAGGGCAGCATCTGGCAGGACGACCGGCGCCTCGACACGCTTCCTCCCGAGCGGCGCGGTTTCGGCATGGTCTTTCAGAGTTACGCGCTGTTCCCCCATCTGTCGGTCCGTAAGAACATTTCCTTCGGCCTGCAGATGCGCCGGGTCCCGCGTTCGGAGGTGCGGCGGCGCACCGACGAGGCGATCCGGCTGGTCCGCCTGGAGGAGCACGCGCGCAAGTTGCCGGGTCAGCTCTCGGGCGGCCAGCAGCAGCGGGTCGCGATCGCCCGGGCGGTGGTGCTCGAACCGTCGCTCGTGCTGATGGACGAACCTCTGTCCAATCTCGACGCCAAGCTGCGGCTGGAGATGCGCACCGAGATCCGGCGGCTCCACCAGTCGCTGGGCCTGACCACGGTCTATGTCACGCACGACCAGGAGGAGGCGCTGTCGATGGCCGACCGGCTGGTGGTGTTGCGCGACGGCCGGGTGCAGCAGGTCGGCACGCCGGAGGAGCTGCACACGCGTCCGGCCAACCGGCACGTCGCAGATTTCATGGGCTACCGCAACCTGCTCCCGATGACGGTCGCCGAGGCGACCGGGGCGGTGGTCACCGTCGAGGGAGCCGGTTTCCGCTTGCGGGGTACGCCGGTGGGCCGCGTCCGCGTCGGCGACGAGGTGATCGCCGCGATCCGTCCCGAAGACCTGGTCCCGGGCTCGGACGGCGTTCCCGCGACCGTCGACGTGGTCGAATACCAGGGCCGCGAGCTGGCCGTCGAGGCCCGCACCGAGTCGGGCGTCGCCCTGCACCTGAGAGCGGCCGAACGCCCCGCCCCCGGCGACAAGATCACGGTCACCGCCGACCCGGCCCGGGTCCTGGTGTTCAGTTCATGACGCCGCACACCGAAGACCGGAAGACCGGGCTGGGCAACGACAGCACCGGCGAAGGCCGGAAGACCGGGCAGCACACCGCCGCGCCGCGCGACAGCGGCGCCGGTGAGGGAGGCGGAGCATGACGGCCACCGCGGACAACCCGGCAACCACGCGGCTCGCACTCCGGCACCGGCTGGCCGAGCGGGGCATCGACCGCCAGCTGCTGCTTCTCGCGCCCGCCCTGCTGGCCGTGCTGGTGCTGTTCGTCTACCCGTTCGCCTACGGGGTCGGGCTCTCGTTCCAGCCGTCGCACGGCGGCACCCTCGGGGCCTATCGCGACTTCTTCAGCGACGCCTACCAGCGCGACACCATCTGGACCACGCTGAGACTGTCGCTGCCCGCCGCGCTCCTCAACGTGGCGGCCTCGGTCCCCATCGCGTACCGGATGCGCGGAAGGTTCCGCGGAAAGCGGATCCTCACGACGGTTCTGGTTGTTCCGATCACGCTCGGGACCGTGCTCACCGCCGAGGGCCTGCTCAACTTCCTCGGGCCGACCGGGTGGTTCAACCGGGTGCTCATGGGCATCGGGCTGACCGACGGTCCGCTGCGGCTGACCAACAACTACTGGGGTGTGTTCTTCTCGCTGGTCATCACCGGCTTCCCGTTCGCCTTCCTGCTGATCCTGTCGTATCTGTCGGGCATCGACCCGACGCTGGAACGGGCCGCGGCGACGCTCGGGGCCGGCTGGTGGCAGCGGTTCCGCCGGATCACCCTGCCGCTGCTCGCGCCCGGCCTGGCCACCACGTTCTGCCTGACCTTCGTGCTGGCCTTCAGCGTCTTCCCGTCGGCGGTGCTGGTCGGCGACCCGGCCGGCACGACCCGGGTCATCTCGATCGCCGCCTACCACGCCGCCTACGAGGTCTACGACTATTCGCTGGCCAGCGCCATCGCGGTCGTCATGGGCGTCGTCGAGCTCCTCGTCGTGGCCATCGTGCTGGGCGTGCGCACGCTGTTCTACACCGGATCGACGGGAGGTAAGGGATGAGAAGCCGAAGGATCGTCGCCTCCCCCGGCGCCTGGATCGTGTGGGGCGTCGTCATCTTCTTCTTCGTCAACCTGGCCGGGCTGATCGGCTCGGTGCTGGTGAGCTCGTTCGGGAGCCGCTGGTTCGACACGTGGCTGCCGCAGAGCTGGACCACCCAGTGGTATGGCCAGGCCTGGCACGAGTTCACGCTGCTCGACGTGCTGATCGTGACCGTCGAGGTGTCACTGCTGGTCGTCGTGATCTCGGTCCTGGTGGGCGTCCCCGCCTCGTACGTCCTGGCGCGCCGGACCTTCCCGGGCCGGCGCCTGCTCTATCTGTTGTTTCTTCTGCCGATTTTGATGCCGCCGATCACCTACGGCATCCCGCTGGCGACCGTGCTCTACAAGTACGGCTTCGCGGGGCATCTGAGCGGCGTCGTGCTGGCCAACCTGGTGCCGTCGATCCCGTTCGTGATCCTGACGATGACGCCGTTCATCGAGCAGGTCGACCCGGCGATCGAGCGCGCGGCCCGCATGTGCGGTGCCCGCACCTGGCAGGTCTTCCTGCGCATCCTGGCGCCGCTGCTGGTGCCGGGCATCCTGGCCGCGTCGATTCTGGTGCTGGTGCGCACGGTCGGCATGTTCGAGCTGACGTTCCTGACCGCCGGACCCGACTCGCAGACCCTCGTCGTGGCGCTCTATTACACGATGTCGGCGGCCGGCATCCGCGCTCAGCAGTCGGTCGACGCGATGGCCGTGATGTACATGGCGATGATGCTGGTCCTGCTCGTGATCGCGTTGCGCTTCGTCAATCCGACCCAGTTGGTGGCCCGGGTCAAGGAAGACGTCGAGTGAGGATCGCGTCGGCAAGGGTCGTCGTCTGCTCCCCCGGCCGCAACTTCGTCACGCTCAAAATCGAGACCGACGAGGGCGTGACGGGGGTGGGCGACGCCACGCTCAACGGGCGGGAGATGGCCGTCGCGGCCTATTTGACCGAGCACGTGATCCCGGCGTTGATCGGGCGGGATCCGGCCCGCATCGAGGACACGTGGCAATACCTCTATCGCGGGGCCTATTGGCGGCGTGGGCCGGTGACGATGAGCGCGATCGCGGCCGTCGACACCGCCCTGTGGGACATCAAGGGCAAGGTGGCGGGGCTGCCGGTCTATCAGTTACTGGGTGGGCGGTCACGGGAGGGCGTCACCGTCTACGGTCACGCGAACGGCACGTCCGTCCCCTCGTTGCTCGAATCGGTCGCCCGATTTGTCGAGCAGGGCTATCGGGCCGTCCGGATCCAGGCCTCCCCGCCCGGCATGACCGACATTTACGGTATTTCGACCGCACCGATCTATGAGCCCGCCTCGTCGGCCATCCCCAGCGAGACGATCTGGTCCACTCCGGCCTACCTCGACTTCATCCCGTCGATCTTCGCCGCGGTCCGGGCCGAGTTCGGCCCGTCGTTGAGACTCACGCACGACGTCCACCACCGGCTGACCCCGATCGAGGCGGCGCGGCTGGGCCGCGCGCTCGAGCCGTACGCGCTGACGTGGCTGGAGGATCCGGTGCCGGCGGAGTCGCAGGAGGCGTATCGGCTGATCCGGCAGCACACGACCACTCCCCTGGCGGTCGGCGAGGTGTTCAACTCGATCTGGGACGCCTCGACCCTGATCTCCGAGCAGCTGATCGACTACATTCGGGCCACCGTGGTGCACGCGGGCGGGATCACCCACCTGCGGCGCGTCTTCGACCTGGCCGCGCTGCACCACGTGCGCACCGGCTCGCACGGCGCCACCGACCTCTCGCCGGTCTGCATGTCGGCCGCCCTGCACCTCGACCTGGCGATCCCCAACTTCGGGCTCCAGGAATACATGCCGCACAGCGCCGAGACCGACGCGGTCTTCCCGCACGGCTACCGTTTCGAGGCCGGCTATCTGCATCCATCCGAGGAACCGGGGCTGGGCGTCGACATCGACGAGGCCGAGGCCGCCCGGTATCCCTACCGGGCGGCCTCCCTTCCCGTCGCCCGCCTCGAGGACGGGACCATGCACAACTGGTGAGCCGAGTGACGGATCAGCCGACCAGTGCGTGTGTCCTCTCGGGCGGGGCGGTCTTCTCCTGCGTGCGGCCTATCGTCGGCAGGAACGCCTCGGCAGTCAGCGCGGCGACGGCGATCCGGGGCAGGTCCCGGGCGGTCGGGAAGCACAGGTAGCGGGGCAGCCACTCGGGCTGATACTTCGCGTTGGCCCGGTAGAGCGACTCGATCTGCCACAGCCGGGACGCGGCCTTCAGCAGCCGGTGCCACAGCCGCAGGACCGGACCGGCGCCCAGCTCCTCGGCCCGGGCGAACACCGAGCGCAGGACGGCGAAGTTGAGCGACATGCGGCGTACGCCCAGAGCCGGCGCCGCCTCGGCCGCCGCGACCACCATCATCTCGGTGAGGCCGTTGTCAGCCGTGCGGTCGCCGCGCATGAGGTCGAGCGACCAGCCGTCGGCGCCCCAGGGCACGAACTGCAGGACGCCCCGGATCCGCTTCTCGGGGTCGCGGCCGACGACGAGCACGCAGTCGCCGTCGCGCGGGTCGCCGAAGCGGGACAGCGCCATCGAGAAGCCGCGTTCGACCGAGCCGTCGCGGAAGTCGGTGGCCGCCCGGATCGCCTCGGCCAGGCGCTCGGAGGTCATGTCGCTCTGCCGGGCGACCTCGCAGGTGTAGCCGGCCCGCTGCATCCGGTTGACCGCCTGCCGTACGCCGCGCATCGGCCGGCCCTGCAGCGAGAAGCCCGGGAGGTCGAGGATCGCCTCGTCGCCCAGTTCGATCACGTCGAGGCCGTGTTTGCGGAAGGCCCGGCCGCTCCGGTTGCTGCAGCCCAGCACCGCGGGGGTCCAACCGTAGGCGGTGCACTCGGCCAGCCAGGCCGAGATCACCTCGGGCCAGGCCGACTCGGGGCCGATCGGGTCGCCGGAGGCCAGGCTCACGCCGTTGATCACCCGGTAGGCGATGACCGCGGCGCCGTTGGGCGCCCAGATCAGCGACTTGTCCTCGCGGAGGGCGAAGTATCCGAGTGAATCGCCGTGGCCGTGCCGGGCCAGCAGATCGCGGAGTCTCGTCTCGTCGGCCTCGGTCCGCGACGGCCTGGCCGAACCCGGCCGCAGCAGCAGGATCACGGTCGCCACGGCGGCGAGCAGCCCGAACGCACCGGTCGTCAGCGTGACCGCCTCGGCCCCGATCGGCGACACGAACTTCAGGGGTCCCGGCACCCCGGCCAGCCCGAAGAGGGCCTGTTCGGCCCAGTCCCGCACGCCCGGCGCGCCGACCAGGTGGTTCTCGCGGATCGCGATCTCGGCGAACCCGAGGAGGAAGCCGGCCCCGCCGAAGCCGAGCAGGGCGGCCGGGGCCCGCCGGCGGTTGCGGCGGTCGGGCCGGGCGTGGAACTCGCGCCGGACGACGAACAACAGGGCGAGCAGGGCCGCCGAGACCGCCGCGGCGTCGAGGTCGAGCCCTTTGACGACGTGGAGCAGGGTGCCGGCGGCCGAGGAACCGACGGCCAGGAGCCAGGCGCGGTGCTTGCCCCGGCGCAACCCCGCCCCCACGTAGATCAGGAGGACGCCGGCCACCGCGGTCGCCGCCCGAGCCGAGAGCATGCCGGTGGTCGGCACGAACTCGCTCAGATCGGCGATCCGGCCGTGCCGCGGCGGCAGGACGGTGGTGAGCACGTCGAACAGTCCGACGAACTGCACGATCCGCGCCACCGCGGTGCGCGACAGCGGCGGCCTCGACCGCCAGCAGGGCTCTGACATGACCGGAACGCTAGGTCCGGGCCGATGAGAAGACGATGAAGGGGCGTCTCACTCTGCTCTCATGCTGGTCTTGACAGCCTGCTCCGGTGCCGTTGACGAGTCTCCGCCTGATCGTGCTCGCGGCCGTCGTGACCGTGGGAGCGCTCGCCGCGACCGTCCTGGTCTGGCCGCGCTGGGGCCGCTGGCGGTTCCTGGTCCGGCCGTCCGGTGTGCTCCTGACCGAGGCCCTGCTGATCGTGACGGTGGGCCTGGCCGTGAACCGGTCGCAGGAGTTCTACCCGTCGTGGGCGGCCCTGCGCGACACGTCGGGCCCGGGGCCGGCGAGCTATCACGTCTCGGCGGGCCGCCTGGACGCGTGGCTGGCCGCCCGGCCGTCGGTCCTGTCGTTCCCCTGGCGGCCGCCGGGCTGGACGTCCTGGCACCTGGCCGCCGCGCCGACGGTGACCGTTCCGGCCGACTACCTGGCCCACCCGGCGTGGCGGTATTCGGCGGTGCTGATCGTCGGGACCCGCCCCTGGGCCCTGCCGCCGGTCGCCGGGCCGACCGTGCTGGTGAACGTGACCACGACGGCTTCCACGTCGGCGTCGACCCTGGCCGGGGCGCTCCCGGGGTCGCTCGGGCGGGATCTGCGGGTGACCTCGCACCGGTGGGCGCTGGTGACGTCGGCGGCCGACAGCGCGCTGGCCCGGCGGGTCGCAACTGCCGCGCGGGGGCGGTTCCCGGCGGTCGCGTTCGTCGGGGTCGCGGCTCCGGCCCGCGCGGCACAGACCGCCTACTTCCCCCGCGCAGCAATGATCAAGGCCGCTCTGACCTGGGCGGCCGACGAGACGCCCCCGCCGCTGGCCGCGTCCGCGCCCGAGCCGGCCTACCTCCCGCCGGCCCCGCGACGTTCCCACCACTTGAAGCCGAAACCGAAACCGAAAGCGGTACGACATGGCGCCCGACAGCCTCGCCCTTGAGATCGTGGCGGGCGTCCTGACCCTGCTGACCGCGGCCGGCCTCGGCGTCCTCTGGTCGTTCGCCACCGGGCGCCTGCGCTGGGTCAACCGCGCCGCGGCGATCGTCGCCTGCCTGGCCGCGACCGCCGCGACCGGACTGATCTGGGTGAACCGCCAGGTCGACGCGTACCCGACGTGGGCGAGCCTGCTCGGTTCGACCGCGGCCGCCGCCGACGCCCCGATCACCCAGACCGACGACGGCCAGGTCGTCAGCTTCACCGTCCACGGGCCGGCCAGCCACCTGAGCATGCCGGTCTACGCCTACCTGCCCCCGGGCTACCGGAGCGACACGCGCACCCGCTATCCGGTGATCGAGGCGCTGCACGGCTACCCCGGATCACCCCTGCAGTGGATCAAGAAGCTGGGCGCTCCGCACGTGCTCGACACCGAGATCGGCGCCGGGCGGATGGCGCCGACGATCGTGCTGTTCCCCTACCAGACGCCGAACCCGCGGCTCGACACCGAGTGCACCAACCTGGTCGGCGGGCCGCAGACCGAGACGTTCCTGACCGTGGACGTTCCGGCCTACGTGCGGGCCCATTTCCGGGTGCTGAGGACCGGCTGGGGCCTGACCGGCTATTCGGCCGGCGCCTACTGCGCCTCCGACCTGCTGCTGCGGCACCCCACCGAATACGTCGCGGCGGCGAGCCTGAGCGGCTACGCCGACCCGGGGATCGCGGTCGGCAACGGCACCGAGCACACCGGCTACAACGAGATGTGGCGCCTGGCCCACCTGCCGATCCCGGCGGTCGCCCTCTATCTGGCCTGCGCCCGGACCGACAAGAACGCGCTGCGCGGCACCCAGGCGGTGGCCCGGGCCGCCCGGGCGCCGATGTCGGTGACCACGTCGTACGTCAACGGCGGCGGCCACAACCAGGCGACCTGGGTGGCCATGGAGGCGCCGTCCTTCGACTGGCTGTCGTCATGGCTCCCCCGGCCGTCGGCCTAGGACAGGGGATCGAGCCGGTAGCCGGCGCCGCGCACGGTCTGGATAGTGCCGCGCCCGAACGGCCGGTCCACCTTGTCACGCAGGTAGCGGATGTAGACGTCGACCACGTTGGAGCCGCCGTCGTAGGCGAAGTCCCACACGTGGTCGATCAGGTAGGTGCGGCTGAGCGTCTCACCGTGCCGCCGCATCAGCTCGTGCAGCAGCGCGAACTCCTTGGCCGACAGGGCGATCGGGGTGTCGCCCCGGTGCACCTCCCGGGTGGCCGGGTTGAGCACGAGGTCGCCGACCGTCAGCGAGGACGGGCGCTCGGACGTCTCGCGCCGGGTCAGCGCCCGCACCCGGGCCAGCAGCTCGTCGAACGCGAACGGCTTGGTCAGGTAGTCGTCGGCGCCGGCGTCGAGGCCGCGTACCCGGTCGGTGACCGCGTCCCGCGCGGTCAGCATCAGCACCGGGGCCCAGCGCCCCTTCTCCCGGATCTGGCGCAGCACCTCGAACCCGTCCGGCGGCGGGATCATCGCGTCGAGCACGACCACGTCGTAGTCGGTCTCGGCGATCGTCCAGACCGCGTCGGTGCCGGTGGCGGCGGTGTCCACGGCATAACCGGCCCGGCGCAGGCCGCGGCTCAGCATGGCCGACATCGCCGGGTCGTCCTCGACCACGAGA
This sequence comes from Actinoplanes sp. NPDC051411, assembly GCF_040682075.1. Taxonomy (NCBI): domain Bacteria; kingdom Bacillati; phylum Actinomycetota; class Actinomycetes; order Micromonosporales; family Micromonosporaceae; genus Actinoplanes; species Actinoplanes sp. NPDC051411. The sequence continues at coordinate 11,983 of NZ_JBFBAD010000067.1, forward strand.
AGTCGCATGCCGACCACCCTAAGTGCCGGCCCTCAGGCCGGCTCGCCCGCCGGGGCGACGATGCTGCGGCGGGGTTCGGGGGCGGGCTCGCTTACGGCGTACGCGGAAAGCGGGCGCAAGTCGAAAGCGGAAGCGAGCAACGGCCCCGGGAACCTCGAAGCGGTCCGCCGATAGGCGGTGACCTGGCCGTTGAAGTCATCGACGGCGGCCCGCAGGGGTTCGTCGAGCGCGCGCAACCGGTCGAGGGGAGCGTGCAGCCGGGCGTCGCCGCGCAGGCCCGGGTCCCGCCCGGCCGCGTCGACCAGCCGGGTCAGCGTGGCCGTCAGGTGCTCCTCGGCCCGGCAGGTGCCGGCCGGATCGGTGAGCACCCCGGCGCTGATCGCGGCCCGGCGGGCGGCCCGCACCGGACCCGCCTCGGGCGAGCGGGCGTCGTCGAGCAGCATGCCGATCAGGGTGTGCCGGCGCTGCAGCAGGGTGTCGACCGTGCGCCAGGAATGCGCGGCCCGGTTCCGGCCGGCGATCAGAATGAACAGGTCGGCGGCGGCCCCGGCCAGGACGAGGAGCAGGGCCAGGACGACGATCAGCGCTACCGGCACGGGAGGCCTCCTCCGCTTCTGGTTCGTTCGAAGATCAGCTTTGCTCGCGTTGGATGACATCACGATGAGAATCGGGGTTCAGAATGGTTCGCGTGGTGCCGCGCTCGGTGCGGACGCGGCTGGTGCTGTTCTTCTCGGTCGGCACCGCGCTGGTCCTGCTCGCCTGCCTGCTGGTGCTGCACGAGGCGCTCGACCGGCAGCTCCACGGCGCGCTGGCCAACGACCTGTCGGGGCGTTACGACGACCTGTCGGCGGCGGTCGCCGCCGGCGACCTGCGGGCGGTGGCCGACGACCCGCTGGCCCAGCTCTACCGCGCCGACGGCACGCTGGTCACCGGGTCGCGGAGCTTCCGGGACCGGCGGCTGCTGACCCCGGACCAGGTGCAGGCGATCACCCGCCAGCAGACGATCTCGGCCGAGCTGCCGGCCGGGATCCACTTCACCGAGGCCGACGTGCAGATCCTGGCCGCGCCGGCGCACCACTACGTGCTGGCGGTGGCGGCCCGGTCGGATGTCGTCGACAACGCGGGTGGCCGTCAGCTGGTCGTGCTCGCGCTGGCCGCCCCGCTGCTGATCGCGGGCCTGGCGGCGGCCGGCTGGGTGACCGTGCGGGCCACGTTGCGGCCGGTCGGGCTGCTGAGCCGGGAGGCGGCGGCGATCTCGTCGCTGGACGCCGAGCGCCGGCTGCCGGCCGTCGAGGGTGACGACGAGATCGCCCGGCTGGCGGCGACGCTCAATCAGATGCTGGGGCGGTTGCAGGTCGCCTTCGCCCGGGAGCGTGCCTTCGTCGACGACGCCTCGCACGAGTTGCGGACGCCGCTGGCCGTCCTGCGCGGGGAGATCGAGTTGGCGTTGGGCGCTCTGGACGACCGTTCGGAGCTCGAGCAGTCGCTGCTGGCGGCCAAGACGCAGGCCGAGCGGTTGACCCGGCTGGCCGAGGATCTGCTGATGCTGGCGCGGGACCGGGACGGGACGCTGGCCCTGAATCGCCAGCCGGTGGATCTGTTCGATCTGGTGCGCTCGGAGGCGGCCGCTCTCGGGCCGGCTCTGGATCTGGACATCTCCGCGGTCGGCGACCCGGTGGTGATCGATGCCGATCCGAGCCGGCTGCGGCAGGTGTTCGCGAATCTGGCCGCCAACAGTGCGGCCGCCCGGGCCACCCATGTGCGGGTCTCGGTGCGGCAGTCCCACGGTGACGTTGTTCTGGAATGGGCCGACGACGGGCTCGGCTTCTCGTCCTCGCTGCTCTCATCGGCTTTCGAGCGCTTTGTTCGAGGCGACACCGCCCGAACCGAGACCGGCGCCGGCCTCGGGCTGTCGATCGTGCGCGCCATCGTGGCCGCCCACGGTGGCACCGTTTCGCTGGGAAACGGCCCACCGCTGGAAGGAGCGGTTGTTAGCGTTCACATCTAGGGTTGTACCGGGTTCCAGCCGTCACTGCCGGCGAGGTATTTCTGGGAGGTGTAGTCGGCCGCGGTGGCCGCGCTCATCTGCGGGCGGTCGCTCGTGCCCTGCGTCTTGCCCGAGCCCGAGTTGTTGTATTCGGTGAAGCGGCACGTCTTCCACGAGAAGCCGCTCATGTCCTGCCAGGCGCCGGCCTGCCGGATGTGGCCGCCCAGGCTCGAATCCCGGACGAGCACCTGGCCGATCGCGTCGGCCGCGTTGCCGGCGTGCCAGCAGCGGCCGAGGGCCACCGTCTGGGCGGCCGCGCTGCTGCTCAGCGTCGACCGGGTGATCAGGATGCCGTACTTGTTGGAGGCGTTGGTCGCCGCCGCCGTGATGTAGCCGTTGTTGCTGCTGTTGCGGTTGAGCGACACGATCGTCGTGCTGTCGATGACCAGGTCGCCGTTGCCGTAGATGAAGTCGACCGCGCCCTCGATGTGGCTCTTGTAGACGTACTGCCGGACCTGGGCGCTGCCGGTGCCGCCCCAGGAGAGGAACGTGTCCTGGAAGCCGAGCATCCGGACGTTGCGGTAGACCTGGCGGTCGGCGCCGGCGTAGACGGCCAGGGCCTGACTGCCCTCGCCGTACGTGTTCTGGACCGTCAGGTTCTTGACCGTCGTGTCCTTGGCCAGGTTGAGCAGCGTGGCACTCCCCTGTGCCCCGGCGGTCGACTGCGGCGTGTTCCCGGTGATCACCACGTCGGTCGCGGTGCCGCTCGCACCCTGGATCGTGAGACCGGACTTGCCGGCCGGAACGCTCACCTGGCCGTGATAGGTGCCGGCCTTGACGCTGATGACCGTGCCGCTGCTCGCCGCGGCGACCGCGGCCTGAATGGTCGTGTAGTTGCCGGAGCCGTCCGCGGCAACCGTGATCGTGGCCGCCGCCACCGGTGCCGGGACGGCCATCAGCGCGACCGTGAGAACGCTTGTGAACGTGAACATTCGCTCACTGTAGCCATCGATGCTGATCGATTCAATTGTCGGCCGGTGTTTCGAGCTTCGGCAGCACCGCCTTCATCACAGTGATCTCCTCGGTCAGGTTCTGATCGTCGGTCCCGGCATGCGAGTACACGTCGACCTGCACGTCGTCGTCCCGCACGTAGAGATGCCCGGCCAGGTCGAAGGCGTCATACCCCTCCACCCCGTCAACCGGCTGGGCCTGCGACACACCGGCGTCGAAATCGTCGGCCGTCGTCTTGGACAGGAACAGCGCCAGCTGGCCGCCGTCCTGCTGCCACTGGCAGTAGCGGCTGGAGTCGCCCGGCTTCGCGTCGTCCCCATCCACCTCGGTGATCTGCCGCCCGGTGAGGCGGACAACCTCGGAACGGCTCAGCAGGGAACACGGATCGGGCAGGTCGTCACTTCGGTCAGCTTCCCCGAGCCCGCTGACCCCGGTCGGCGTCGAATTCGGTCCGGCCGCGTCGGCGGCAACCGGCCGCCCGGCATCGGCATCCAAAAAGCCGCACCCGCCGAGGGCGGCGACGGCGAACGTAGCAGCGGCGAGGGCAGACAGGCGTCGCTTCATGCTGCTCAGAGTCCCGGCCCGGACGGCGCCGGCCAAGCAACTCGGCCCGCGGTGCACTCCTGGGCGGGAGACTTTCAGTCCTTAGGAACGGCGGCCACACCGGAAAAAGACAAGACTGTCATCGAGCCGGTTCCCGGTCTACCTTCGCCGTCGTGACAGGCGACGTACTCATCCTGAGCGGCCCACCCGCGGCCGGAAAAACCACGGTGGCCCGCTTGCTGGCCTCCTCGGCCCCGAAGCCCACCGTCCACCTGGAAACCGACCAGTTCTTCCGAGCCATCCGCACCGGCTTCGTCCTGCCCTACCTCCCGGAAGCGGAACCCCAGAACAAGGTGGTCCTGACCGCAGTGGTGGACGCGGTGGCCGCGTTCACGTCGGGCGGCTACGACGTCATCGTCGAAGGCATCATCGGCCCGTGGTTCCTACCCCGCTTCTCGCCCTTGGCGGCCCTACGCATCGACTACGTCGTGCTGCTGCCCTCACTGGAGGCCACCCTGGCCCGAGCAGACACCCGCGCGGCCTCCCACCTCCGCGACCCGGGGCCGATAACCGGCTTGCACGGCGCCTTCCCCCGAGACGCCCACACCATCGACACCACCGGCCAGGAGCCGTCGCTAACGGCTTCCCACGTACGCGAGGGGCTCGCATCCACCCGCTTCCGCCTGCCCGCCCCCCAACTGTCAGCCGAAGTCGCCGAGTAACCGCGCACTCCCACCGCTCCCACAGCTGGCACCGCTGCCACCGTTCGGCACCGCTCCCACCGCTCGGCACCGCTCCCACCGCTCGGCACCGCTTCCACCGCTCGCCACCGCTCGGCACCGCTCGGCACCGCTCGGCACCGCTCGGCACCGCTCGGCACCGCTCGGCACCGCTCGGCACCGCTCGGCACCGCTCGGCACCGCCGCCGAGGCGGCGCGCCCTCAACTGACGCCGTGGATCCGGTCCGTCAGCGGCGGAACGCCCCCTCGCCGCCGCACCCGCAGTCAGGACCGCAACCATCGCCGGAGCAGCCCGAACGGCCCGGCGGCATCCGGGTCCGATCCCCCGCTCAGCGCATGTCCTCAAGCTCCCGCTCTTTGCGGCCGTCGCCAAGCCTTGCCCGGCAGCCGGTTCCGGTTTACTGACGAGTCCCCGCCAGCGACCACATGTCCGGCGCCACACCCTTCACCTGCCACGCCTCGCCCTTGATCGTCCTTCACCCGCCGCACCCTTAGCCTGCCGCGCCCTCACCCGCCGCACCCCTCACCCGCCCCGCCCTTAAAGAGTTCCGCCCTTCACCCGCTGCGCCTTCATCGCCGCGCCCTCACCCGGCGCGCCCTTCACCCGGCGCGCCCTTCACCCGGCACGCCCGTCACCCGGCACGCCCGTCACCCGGCACGCCCGTCACCCGGCACGCCCTTCACCCGGCGCGCCCGTCACCCGGCGCGCCCTTCCACAGCGGTGTCCTTCACTCCGGTGCCTTCGACCGCGGCGCCTTTCAACCGCGGTGCCAGCGCGCCAGCTTGGGCGGGCTCACCACGATCCAGAGGCCGACGACGTGGGTCTCGGTCACCTGGACAGCGACCACGGCGAGGGCCCGGCCGGCCCGGCGCAGCGCGAGGCCGGGGCGACCGTTGACCGACTCGACGGTCAGGTCGGTCCCGGGCCGGCCGCAGAGCAGCACCTCGCAGAGCCGGCCGACCTCGCCGGCCCCGTGCACCGGGCCGGGCATCGGCCCCGGTCCGCCGCCGTCGCAGAGGGCGAAGACCTCCGCGTCGAGAAGCGCGGCGACATCGCCGGCACGGCAGGCTTCCGCGAACCTCCGCACGACGTTGTCATGCGGACCGGGCATGTCCGGTCGGGACCACTTCCCCGCCGACCGACTCCGACCCGCCGCCACCGCCACCACCCAGCAGCCCAGCGTCAGCACCGGCATCCAACGACTCCGGCGCGGCGCCTATGTGCGACGGCCCGGGCCCGACACCGCCGCCGTTCGAGCGCCCCGACGAGGCGCCGTCGGCTGACGTGCCGGCCGCCAGCGACCCCGACGAGGCACCGCCACCCGGCAACCCCGACCCGACGCCGTTCGACGGGGCGTCGGCGCCAGTCAGGGCCGGCGGAGTGGCGGGGGCCGGCGGCTCGGGCTCGCCACCGTTGATGAAGGCGCGACGCGGGTGCTGGACCGAGGCCAGTGACACGATGTCGCGGCCGAACAGGGCCGCGGTCAGCCAGACCGCCAGCACGCGGACCTTCCGCTCCCAGCTCGGCACCGCCAGCACGTGGTAGCCCCGGTGCATCAGCCAGGCCGGCAGGCCCTTGATGACGACGCGGTGGAACTGGAAGATGCCCCGGCCCAGCCCCAGCGTGGCGACCGTGCCCAGGCTGTGGTGCTTGTACTGCTTGAGCGGCCGGCCGCGCAGCGACGCCACGAGGTTGCTTGCGAGCAGTTTGCCCTGGCGTACGGCGTGTTGGGCGTTGGGCACCGTGGCCGCGCCCGGCTCGGGGGCCGCGAGGTCGGGCACCGCGGCGTCGTCGCCGGCGCCCCAGGCGTCGGGCACCGGCTCGGCGTCGGTGCCGACGCGCAGGTCGGCCCGCACGACGAGCATGCCGCGGGCGTCGATCGGCAGGTCGGTGTGGCTGCGGACCATCGGGTTGGCGCCGTTGCCCACCGTCCAGACGATCAGGTCGGAATCGAAGGCCTCGCCGGTGGAGAGCACGACGCGCCCGTCGCGCGCCGATGTTACTTGCGCCTTGAGGTGTACGCGGCCGCCGCGCCGCTCAAGAGCGCGAACCACCCACCGGCCGGGGCCGTCGGTGACCTCGGGGAGGATGCGGTCTCGGGCCTCGACCAGGTGGAAGTCGAGCTCCGCCGGGTCGATCTCGGGATAGCGCCGGGCCAGGGACGACGCCAACGACAGCAGTTCGCCGAAGCCCTCGACGCCGGAGAAGCCGCCGCCCACGAAGGTCACGGTCAGCAGCCGGCGGCGCGCGGGTCCGGGCGGGAGCGTCGACGCCCGGTCGAAGTTGGTCAGCAGGCGGTCGCGGATCGCCACCGCCTCCTCGACGTGTTTCATGCCGATCGCCTGCTCGGCCACGCCGGGGATGGGGATCTTGCGAGTCACCGCGCCCGCCGTCACCACCACGATGTCGTACTTCACGGGGAACGCGGGGGCGCCGGAGGTCGGAAGCACGGTCGCGGTGCGATGCGCGTGTTCGAGTTTCACGACCGTACCGGAAATGAGCCGTGAGCGGCGCAGATGCCGTCTCAGAGAGACGGCGGCGTGCCGGGCTTCGACCGAACCGGCGAGGACCTCGGGCAGGAAGGGCTGATAGGTCATGTAGGGGCGCGGATCGACGACGATCACCTCGGCCTCGTCGCGCCGGAGCTTCTTCTCCAGCTTCCAGGCCGTGTAGAAACCGGCGTAGCCGCCGCCGACGACGAGAATGGTCTTCACGCGACATAAGACAACGCGGGGCGCCGGTTTGTGACACCGGAACTCAGGCCAGTTGGGTCAACTTTTCCGGAACCACCATCCAGAGCACCCGGTCGATCAGGTCGTTCGACGCGGTGACCGTGATCACGCCGAGGAACGCGCCGTCCTTGTGCATGACGGCCGCGGTCCGGCCGTTGGCCTCGGCCCAGCTGATCTCGACACCCTCCCAGTACCAGCTAGAGACCGCGGTGAAGAACTTCGCCACCCGAACCGGCCCGAGCACCGGCGTGCGGGCGACCCGGATCGCGCCGTTGCCGTCCGACACGCTCTGCACGTCGGCCGCGAACAGCTTCTCGAGCCCGGCCATGTCACCGCTGCGGGCCGCCGCGATGAACCGCGTGAGCAGCTCCTTCTGCTCGTCGGCCGCCACCGGGGCGCGCCGGTCGCCGGCGACATGCTTGCGGCCCCGCGACACCAGCTGGCGCACCGCCGGCTCGGTCGACTGGAGAATGTCGGCGATCTGCGCGTACGGGTAGCCGAACGCCTCCCGGAGCACGTACGCCGCCCGCTCGCTCGGGGTCAGCTTCTCCATCAGCAGCAGGGCCGCGAACTCCAGCGCCTCCCCGCGCTCGGCCCCCAGACAGGGGTCGGCCGACGTGTCGACGGGCTCGGGCAGCCACGGGCCGATGTACGTTTCGCGGCGCACCCGGGCCGACTGCAACTCGTTGATCGCCAGCCGGGTCGTGGTCGTCGCCAGGAACGCGCCCGGATTCCTGACCTGGCTGCGATCGGTGGTCTGCCAGCGCAGCCACACCTCCTGCAGCAGGTCCTCGGCCTCGCTGGCGCTGCTCAGCATGCGGTACGCGATCCCGAAGAGCCGGGGCCGCACGCTCTGGAACACCGCCGTCGCGTCGTCGAGATCCGTCACCGCCCCATCGTGGCGCACCGAAACGCATTTACCAATCAGGCGACGCCCTTGTCACAGATTCGCCGGCCGCCTGCCGGGCTGCCCACGGGCACGCCGGCCTGGCAGAGCATCCCGTCCTGGTTCATCTTCGGCGACCAGGACCTCAACATCCCGGTCGCCCTGCACCGTTTCATGGCCGAGCGGGCCACGGCCAAGGGCGTACGGGAAATCGCCGGCGCGTCCCATGCGCTCAGCTTCTCCCAGCCCGACGCCGTCGCGACGTCGATCCTCGAGGCCGTCGCCGCCTCCTGAACAACCGCGGTTCCCGGCCCGGCCGCCGGGGACCGCCTCCGAGCGCGCATCCCTTACGGTGTCGGCGTGACGGGGCATCTTCTACGCGTACGCCTGATCGCGGTAGCGGCGATAGCCGCCTTCCTGGCCCTGGCCTTCGGCATCCGCCTGGCCTTCACCGGCGGCAACGTCCTCAACAGCTCCCCGGGCCTGGCCCAATACTCAGGCACCGCCCTGTACGCCGCGACCGTCTACGCCGCCGTCTTCGCCCTGTTCCCCCGAACCCGCCCCGGGCCGGCCGCCGCCGCCGCGATCGCCTTCTGCTGGCTCATCGAGTTCTTCCAGATGACCGGCATCCCGGCCCACCTCTCCGACCAGAGCGCCCTGGCCCGCCTGGCCCTGGGCCGCACCTTCGACCCCACCGACCTGCTCTGGTACGCACTGGGCGTACTCCCCCTGGCCCTACTCCACCACCTCGTGACCCGCCACCGCCCAGCCGGACCACCGAGGGTTTCGGGTTAACCGCAAGCGGCACGGTTTCTGCCCGCGCACCCCACCACCCAGGGCCGCCCGGGTGACAAACCCGATGTCGAAAAACCAAGGCGCGGCAGCCAGACCCCCCACCCGTCAGGTGACCGCCCAGCAAGAGCTGCAACCAGCAGCGCGGTGCCAAAACCAAAGCGTGGGTGAAAACCATGCAAGGTTGCCGAGCAAGAAAGCCAGGCCCAGCCCAGAAAACCTCAGCGCGAAGACGGCACCACAGTCTTGGACCACCGCATGGCCTCCATGACGGTACGAGTCAACTCGGCCCCCGAATACTGCCCCTCGAACGCTTCCATGTCTCCCCGCTGATAGGCCTCAACGGTCCGAAGCAGCCGGCCGAGCGAGCCCGTGCCCCGGGCCAGCGCCAACTCGATCTCGTCGGTCAGCGGCAGGTGCTGCGCGAGCATCGCCGGCGTGACCGCGAGCAGGGCGGCCACCGCGGTCACCAGCCCGGCGATGAAGGCGGTGTCCGGGTCGGCTGAGAAGGCCGGTGCCAGGTTGCTGCACAGGCGGGCCCGGTGGAGGGCGTCGACCAGCTGAGCTTCGGTGGCTTCGGCCACGTCGTCGACGACCATCAGCATCGCCCAGCGGCGGATCTGGTCGAGTCCCTGCATGACCACGGCCTGCCGGATCGACGAGATGCGGGTGGTCGGGCAGGCGACGGCCGAGTTGCTGGCCCGCAGCACGCGCATGGTCAGCGCCGGGTCGCTGGCGATGATGGTGAGGACCTGTTCGAGGTCGGCGTCGGAGCTGCCGAGGGCGGCCACCAGTTCGAGCCGGTGCAGCTTGGTCGGGGACAGCGAGGCCGCGGTCAGCACCTGGGGTCGCGAGAGGACGTAGCCCTGGCGCAGTTCGAACCCGTAGTGGTTGGCCAGCTTCAGGTGGTCGGGGGTTTCCAGTCCTTCGGCCACGATCTGCATCTGCGGGAACCGCCGGCAGGCCGCGATGATCTCGTCGACGTGCTCGGTGACGCCGTTGAGGAGGTCGAGTTTGACGTACGACGCGAACGGGATGAGCCGTTCGTGGCCGGAGCCCCAGACGAAGTCGTCGAGCGCGATCCGGTAGCCGGATTCGACCAGGGAGGCGATCCCCTCGACGACCGCGTCGTCGACGACGACCGTCTCCAGCACCTCCAGCACCACCTGCTCGGGGCCGAACGGCAGCGGCAGTTCGCCGACCAGGAACTCGCGGGTCATGTTGATGAAGCAGGTGCGGTCGCCGACGACCTCGTCGAGGCCGAATTCGGTGAACGCGTTGACCACGACCTGGCTGGTGGCGTACGAGTCGCGCCGTTGGGCGTCGACGGCGTCCATCTGGCCGCGGAACAGCAGTTCGTAGGCTACGACGTCGCCGGTCCGGTCGAAGATCGGCTGCCGTGCCACATGGACGAGATGAGTGCCCGGTGCGGGCGACGACAGACGAATCAGCACGGACCACTTATCGGGCGGCCAGGTCCGAATGTGAGAGGTAACGGCGGACCACCCGGGGCCCGATGCCGGTGAGGATCTCGTGCGGGTTGGTGTCGGCCCAGCGGGCCCAGTCGGCCGCCGTCGGTTCGCCGGACGTGCCGGGCCCGAGCATCACCGCGACGTCGCCCGGCTGGACGGGCAGGTCGCCGATGTCGACGACGACCTCGTCCATGGTTATCCGGCCGGCGATCGGGACGCGTACGCCGTGAAGCTGAAGCGACGCACGGCCCGCCACCCGCCAGGGAATCCCGTCGGCGAAGCCGAGCGGGATCTGAGCGAGGGAACCGCTCACCGAGACCACCCGGGCCCGGACGGTCATCGCCGGGGAGAGGCCGAAAATTCGGCCGGGCACCGGCTCGATGCCATAGAGCGCGATTCCCGTACGCACGAGGTCGTGCCGCGTCTGCGGCAGGTGCAGGGTGGCCGCCGAGTTGGCGAGGTGGATCAGCGGCGCGAGCACCCCGGCCGTCTGGGCCGCGCGGCGGAAGTCGGCGAACCGGCGGATCTGCTCGTGCAGGCCCGCGTCGGTCGTGTCCTCGGCGGTGGCCAGGTGGGACCAGAGGCCGGTGACGCGGACCGCGCCGTCCTCCTCGAGCCCGCGGGCGGCCTCCAGCAGGCGAAGCCACTCGGAGGGCACGGCGCCGCCGCGGGACATGCCGGTGTCGGCCTTGAGGTGCACCGAGGCGGGCCGGCCGGTTTTGACCGCGTCGGCCGCGACCGCCTTGAGCACGGACACGTCGGCCACCGACACGTCGACCCCGGCGGCCAGGACCGGGCCGAAGTCGTGGTCCGGCGGGTAGAGCCAGAGCAGCACCGGCGCGTCGATTCCGGCCGCGCGCAGGTCGAGCGCCTCGCCCGGGGTGGCCACGCCGAGCCAGGTGGCGCCGCCGGCCAGTGCCGTGCGCGCGACCGGCACCGCGCCGTGGCCGAAGCCGTCGGCTTTGACCACCGTCATCAGTTCGGCGCCGCCGGCCGCCCGCAGCAGCAGCTCGGTGTTGTGGGCGATCGCGCCGAGGTCGATGACGGCCTCGGCGAGAACGTCCAGGCCGTAGGAGACGCTGGTCATCCGGCCACCGCGGCCACCTCGCGGCGCCCGGAGGCCAGCGCGGTGGCGATGAACTCGTCGAGGAGCCGGCTGTACGACACGCCGGCCGCCTGCCACATCTGGGGGTACTGCGAGTGGGAGGTGAGGCCGGGGATGGTGTTGACCTCGTTGACCACGGGCACGCTGTGGCCGTCGCGTTCGGTGAGGAAGAAGTCGGCCCGCAGCAGGCCGGCGCAGCCGAGGGCGCGGAAGACGCCGACCGCGGCCTCGGCGAGCAGGCGCTCCTGGGTCGCGTTGAGGTCGGCCGGGATGACGAACGTGGTGCCGGCGTCGGTGTATTTGCCCTCGTAGTCGAAGAAGCCGCGGTCCTCGGCGATCTGGATCTCGAGGGCGGGGGCGGTGACGATCGTGCCGTCGGCCTTCTCGAGCACGGCCACGTCGATCTCGCGCCCGTGGACGGCCGCCTCGACGAGCACCTTGCTGTCGCGGGAGCGGGCCTCGTCGAGCGCGGCGGCCAGGTCGTCCCAGTCGTCGACCCGGGAGACCCCGATGCTGGAGCCGCCGCGGGCCGGTTTGACGAACACGGGCAGCCCGAGGCGCTCGCGGTCGGCCAGTCCGACGGTCTCGTCGTCGGGGCGGACGACCACCCCGTCGGCGACCGCGAACCCGGCCGTGGCCAGGATCTTCTTGGTGTATTCCTTGTCCATGGCGGTCGCGCTGGCGAGGACGCCGCTGCCGACGTACGGCGTGCCGGCCATCTGCAGGAGCCCCTGCATCGTGCCGTCCTCGCCGAACGGGCCGTGCAGGACCGGGAACACCACGTCGACGTTGCTCAGCACCTGGAGGGCCTCGGCGATGCTGGCGAGGGGCTTCGTGTCTTTGTCGCCGGTGCCTTTGTCGCCGGTGCCGAATCCTTCGAGCAGGGAGGACACGTCGGCCGGCGGTCCCTGGTCGACGCCGGGCACCCAGACTCCGTCGACCGTGATGTGCACCGGGGTGACCCGGTAGCGGGCGCGGTCGAGGTGGCTCAGCACGCCGACCGCCGACTGGCAGGAAACCTGGTGTTCCGTGTTACGCCCGCCGAACAGCACAGCGACGTTGATCAAGTCCGACAATTCAGTGACTCTCCGTAACTCGGTCGCGACCCGCTCGGGGGCGGCGTGGCCCTTCTGCGCGCTTACCATTTCTCGGACGCCCATTTCTCGCCACGGCCCGGGAATGGTAGTTGCGCGCCCAAGATACCGGCAACATATCGAACCGTCGCAATGTCGCGTGTCCTGGGTCACACCCCAGCCCGCACGGGCACCTGTCCGAGGCGACCGGAAACGGTCACTGAGCAGCGCGGATCGCAAAAAGGGCGACAAGGTATTCACCTCTGGTCAACCGGCGGCTCACCCGTTCCGCGAGCAACTCCGGCCGGCCCGCGAAAATGTTTTTCCGTGCAAACTCTCGACGTCGGCCGAGAAAGAAAAACGGCTCGCGCGACTGGTCGGTCACGGCTTATCACTATGGCATTCGCCCAGTCACCGTGAGTCACGTAGGCATGGGTTGCGGGCGGCGATCGACCCCCGTCACTGGCTACGATCACCTGAGCGACCGAGGGAGTGCGGATGACCAGCGAAGACACATCGTCCACGTTCGACAGCGGGGTGCCGCACCCGGCGCGGCGCTACGACTACTGGCTCGGCGGGAAGGACAACTTCGCCGCCGACCGGACGTCCGGAGACGCCGTCGAGGCGCAGTTCCCGACCATCCGGGTCAGCGTGCGCGAAAACCGCTGGTTCCTCCACCGCGCCGTGGCGTTCGCCGCCCGCCAGGAGGGGCTCCGCCAGTTCCTCGACATCGGCACCGGCATCCCGACCAGCCCCAACACCCATCAGATCGCCCAGCAGGCCGACCCGACCGCCCGGATCGTCTACGCCGACAACGACCCGATCGTGCTCGCCCACGCCCGCGCCCTGCTGACCGGCACGCCCGAGGGCCGAACCACCTACCTCGACGCCGACCTCCGGCAACCGGCCGAGATCCTCCGGCACCCCGGCCTGCGCGCGACGATCGACCTGTCCCAGCCGGTCGCCCTGATGCTCATCGCCGTCCTCCACTTCCTGCGCGACGACGAGAACCCCCGCGCCATCATCGACACCCTGATCGACGCGCTCGCCCCGGGCAGCCTGGTCATCGCCTCCCACGCCACCCTCGAACACCTGCCCGCCGACCAGGCCGAAGCGATCACCCGTGCCGACGGCCGTGCCCACCCCCGCCCCGGGACGGCGCTGGCCGCGTTCTTCGACCGCCGCGACCTGCAGCCGGTCGAGCCCGTGAAGTCGGTGTCCCGCTGGTGGCCGGACGCGGCGCCCCAGCCCCGGCCCACCGTGGAAGACGTGGCCTGCAACGGCTTCGTGGCCCGCGTCGTCCCAGGCGCGCTCTGAGCCGCACCTTCCTTGAGCGGTGGGCATCGACTCCCAGCGGACCGCCGGCGTGCCTGAGACGACTGAACTGGTCCCTGAACATGGTCGCCCGCCGTACTACGCTGTAAGACCTGCCGTATTACGGGAGGTGCGTTTGTCAGTGCCGGCGATCCCGATCGATGCTTGGGCCCGATCAATGCTTGGGGGAACTGATGGATCACGAAATCAGGCTGAGGGCCGGACAACGCGCCCCGCAGACCGGTCTCTACCGGTCGACGAGCACCGGGCAACAGATCGCCGTGACGAAGAATGAGAAGCTGCCCCACGGCGGCGGGTGGCAGCTGGTGGAGCAGGGCGGCGACCAGGAAGCGGACCCCCTCACGGGCATGACCGACAGCGAGATCGCCCAGCTGGCGGAGCAGGCCTACGAAGAGCGTGACAATGCCGGCGCCTGGGAGGACGTTCCGCCGCCCGAGACTGCTGCTGACGTTCGGTCGGTCGTGTCTGTTCGGTTCAACCCCGGTGAGTTGGCGGCGGTCGAAGCGGCCGCACGGTCGGCCGGGATGCCGCTTTCCACCTATATCCGGCATGCCGCGTTGGCGACCAGCTCGCCGGTTGATGTGGAGCAGGTGCGCGGGGCGGCGGAAAAGCTGCAGAGGGATTTTCTCAGCGACTTCGTCGCGCTCGCCGGGACCCTCGGGATGGCGGGCAGAGCTGCGGACCTACTCGTTCGCCTGGGTGGGGGCCTGCCCGTGGGCAAGTAAGGACGAGGCTCGTCCGGGGATGACGCGGATATCGCTGGTGGAGTTGCCGCCGGGAGGTGATGCCCAGCTGGTGGCGCCTGCGGGCGAATCAGTGCAGTAACGCACCTACCGCGTTGATGAGGGCGAGATGGCTGAACGCCTGAGGCAGGTTCCCGAGCGCGTGACCGTCCGGGGCCATCTGCTCGCTGAGTACTCCGACGTCGTTGGCCAGCGCCACCGCGTCCTTCATCCGCGCCGTGGCCTCTTCCTTCCGGCCCAGGATCGCCAGCGCCGACACCATCCAGAACGAGCAGGCCACGAACGCGCCCTCCTCCTCGCGCATGCCGGTGTACCGGTAGACCAGCGGACCGTCCGACAGCTCGCGCTCGACGGCGGCCAGGGTGCCGGCCAGCCGGTCGCCCCGGTCGAAGCCGAACGGGCCGGCCAGCAGCGTCGCCGCGTCCAGGTCCTCGGTGCCGGCGTAGAAGGTGTAGGAGTTCTTCGCGCCTGACCAGCAGTGCTCGTCGACCCAGGCGTGAATCAGGTCCCGCTCCCGGCGCCAGCGGTCCACGTGCGTGGTCGGGACCTGCCCCTGCTCGTGCAGGCGCACCGCCCGGTCCAGCGCCACCCAGCATCCCATCTTGGACTGCGTGTAATGCCGGTTGACGTGCAGCTCCCAGATCCCGGCGTCCGGGTTTGCCCACTGGTCGCAGCAGCGGTCGGCGAGGTCGGCGAGCAGTCGCCCGGTCGGCGGGTCGAGGGCGTGGCCCGCGTCGACGTACTGCCGGACGGCGTCGAGCAGGTGCCCGAACGTGCCCAGCTGTGTCTGCTCGGCGGCCTCGTTCCCGGACCGGACCGGCCGGCTGCCGCGATAGCCCGGCGCGTCCAGTTCCCGCTCGGCGTCCGGCACCTCGCCGTCGAGATCGTAGAAGACCTTGAGGTGCGGCGCGGTCGACCGGGCGCACCGCAGCAGAAACGACAGCCCGGCGTGCACCTCGGCGTGCAGCCCGAGCCGGATCAGCGCGTCCACCGCGAACGCGGCGTCACGCACCCACATGTACCGGTAGTCCCAGTTCTTGTCGCCGCCGACCCGCTCCGGCAGCGATGTCGTGGCCGCCGCCGCGATCGCTCCGGTCGGCTCGAACTGCAGCAGCTTCAGCATCAGGGCCGAGCGGCGCACCTCCGCCTGCCAGGGCCCGCGGTAGGCGAGAGGCCAGGCTTTCCAGCGGTCCCCGGTCGCCTTCCGGCGACCCAGAAGTTCGGCCCGGCCGGGCAGCGGAATCGGTCCGTCGTCACCGACGGTCAGGGCGAGGAGCGTACGGCGTCCGGGTCCGGCCCGGAACCGCCCGGCCAGGGCGCGCGGGGCCGTGGTCGGGTCACCGGCGTCGAAGTGCCGGACCGCCAGGTGTTGATCGCCGCAGTGCAGCAGGTGGCCCCGGCCGGCGCCGAGCGGCTCGGACCAGGGCTGGGCCGTGCCGAAGCGGGTTCCGGGACGCACCTCCCAGCGCATCGGCACCTCGCCGGCGATCCCCTCGACCTCCCGCACCAGCTCGGTCCAGGGCAGATCCGTATTCAGCGCGTCGGTGACCCGCACCTCGCCGCCCGCGGTCCGGAAGGTCGTCTCGAGGATCGGCGTCCCGGGCAGGTAGCGCCGCGACGTGGTGAACGGCTCCTCCGGCCGCAGCTCGACGAACCCGCCGTCCGGTGGATCCAGCACCGCGGCGAACACCGGCGGCGCGTGCATCGAGGGGGTCGGCAGCCAGTCGATGCGGCCGTCGGTGGCGACCAGCGCCACCGTCCGCCCGTCACCGAGCACGGCGTAATCCTCCAGCGGCACGTAGCCGTCGACCCGCTCGCCCACGCCGCTTCCCGCGCGTCAGCGGGACGTGCCCAGCGCCCGGAGCAGCTCGGCCTTGGTCATCGACGAGCGGCCCTCGATGTGGCGGCGGCGGGCTTCGGCGTACAGCTCAGCCTTGGACCGTTCGGCCTTGGACCGTTCGGAGCCGGCCTTCGCCGGGGTCCGCGGTTTGTCGGACGACTTCATCGTGCGGGTCGGCTTGCCGAGCTCGCGCCAGCTTCTCTCGGTCATCTCGACGCCGAACTTGCCGGCCGCCCGCTTGATCCGGCGGAAGGCCTCGTCGCGCTCGGCGTCGGAGACGTCGCGGACCTGGTCGAACCGGGCGATCGCGTTGCGCACGTGGCGGGCGTCGTTGAGCGGCTCCTTGCGCACCCGCGGGAAGGCGAAGGTGCGGTCGGACATCGCGTTCCGTTCGGCGGCATCAAGTTCGTGCTTCTTGGTAGCCATGGAGATCGCGTACCCCTCGCGGCGCCACACAAACCAGTTACCGGCCCGGATAGCCGGGTATGCCGTGGTCATGATGAAAGCTGTCGTCTACCGGGGACCGCGGAACGTCGAGGTGACCGAGGTCCCGGAGCCATCCGTCCAGGCGCTGACCGATGCCGTCGTGCGCATCACCACGACCAACATCTGCGGTTCCGACCTGCACATGTACGAGGGCCGCTCGGCGGTCGAGGAGGGCAAGGTCCTCGGGCACGAGAACCTCGGCGTGGTCGAGGCGGTCGGCGACGCGGTCAGCCGGATCAAGGTCGGCGACCGGGTGTCGGTGCCGTTCAACATCGCCTGCGGCACCTGCCGCAACTGCGTCGCCGGCTGGACCAGCTACTGCCTGCGGACCAACCCGACCGACGGCGTCGACGGCGCGGCCTACGGCTACGCCAACATGGGACCGTACGACGGCGGCCAGGCCGAGTTCCTGCGCGTGCCGTACGCCGACTTCAACCTGCTCGAACTGCCGCCGGGCCCCGAGCACGAGAACGACTTCGCGATGCTGTCCGACATCTTCCCGACCGGTTGGCACGGCACCGAACTGGCCGGCCAGCAGCCCGGCGACCGGGTCGCGATCTTCGGCGCCGGCCCGGTCGGGCTGATGGCGGCCCACAGCGCGATGATCCGCGGGGCCTCCGAGGTCTTCGTCGTGGACAAGGAGCGCGACCGCCTCGACCTGGCCGGCAAGATCGGCGCCACCCCGGTCGACTTCTCCCGCGGCGACCCGGTCGAGCAGATCCTCGACGCGACCGGTGGTCGCGGCACCGACTGCGGTGTCGAGGCGGTCGGCTATCAGGCTCACGACCCGGCCGGCGAGGAGCACCCCGAGCTGGTGCTCGACAACCTGGTCAAGGTGGTGCGGTCGACCGGCGGCATCGGCGTGGTCGGCGTCTACGTGCCCTCCGATCCCGGGGCCGCGTCGCCCCTGGCGCGGGAGGGCCGGATCGCCTTCGACTACGGCACGTTCTTCACCAAGGGCCAGCGCATGGGCACCGGCCAGTGCCCGGTGATGCGCTACAACCGGCACCTGCGCGACCTCATCGTCACCGGCCGCGCCCAGCCGTCGTTCCTGGTGTCCCACGAGCTGCCGCTGGCCGAGGCCGCCGACGGCTACGCCAAGTTCGACCGGCGCGAGGCCGGCTGGACCAAGGTGCTGCTCAAGCCAGGCGCGTAGGCCGGGATCGGCGGGCGGGATCGGCGGCCGGGTTACAGGGTGGACGGATCGACCTCGACCCGGTCGCCGGCCGTCAGGTCGACGGTGGTCCGGCGGCCGGCGAACGTGACGGTCACCGTGGTGCGGCCCGAGGGACGGCGAGCGCGCAGCGCGATCGCCGTCGGCCCGATCCGCCCGTCCCGGGTCGACCAGGTCAGGTCGACCGAGACTCCCGGGCGGGCCACCAAGCCGGTCACCCGGCCCGACGGCCAGTCCGGGGGCACCGCCGGCAGGAGGTCGATGGCCCCGTCGTGGCTCTGCAGCAGCATTTCGGCGACGGCGGCCACGTAGCCGAGGTTCGCGTCGATCTGGTAGGGAGGATGGGCGGCGAGCAGGTTCGGGTAGAGGCCGCCGCGCTCGCCCGTCTGGTCGGCCGTCGCGGGGCGCAGCATCAGCGGCAGCAGGCGGGACACGTGAGCGGGCTGGCGGAGGCGGGCCCGCAGCGCCAGCTTCCAGGCCAGCGACCAGCCGGTGGAGTCGTCGCCGCGGTCGTCCAGGCTGCGGCTCGCGGCCTCGAGCAGCGCCGGATCGGCCGGGGTGTCGCCGGGATAGACCCAGACCAGGTGGCTGACGTGCCGGTGGCCGGGCTCGCCCGGCGGCGGGTCGCCGGCCCACTCGGCGATCAGGCCGCCGGCGCCGACCGGGGGCCCGGGGATCAACGGCCGCACCTCGCGGACCGAGGACACCACCGGGTCGTCGGATCGGCGGGCGGAGAGTGCCGCGCCGCCGGGCGAGGCGGCCTGGTCGTCGCGATCGAGCCGACCAGCCAACGAAGTCAGCGCGTCGAACAGTCCCGCGATCAGGGCCAGGTCCATCGTGGACGACTCGCCGGCCGCGGCCGGACGGCCACCGGCCAGGAAGTGGTTCTCGGGCGAGGTGGACGGCGAGGTTCCCATCGAGCCGTCGGGAAGGCGCCGCAGCCAGTCCAGGGCGAAGGCCGCCGTCCCGCGCAGAACCGGCCAGGCCCGCTCCCGCGCGAACTCCGCCGAAGCGCCGAAGCGGACGTGCTCGTGCAGCAGCCGGCTCAGCCATACCCCGCCCATCGGCCAGAACGCCCACGACGGATCGGCCCGGCCGCGCCCGACCGGAGCGGTGAACGCCCACGCGTCGGTGTTGTGGTGGGCGACCCAGCCGCGCGCCCGGTAGAGGTCGCGGGCGGTCGCGGCTCCGGCCCGGGCCAGGGCGTCGAGCAGATCGGCCAGCGGGGCCACCGTCTCGGCGAGGTCGGTGGTCTCAGCCGCCCAGTAGTTCATCTGCGTGTTGATGTTGATCGTGTAGTTGGAGCTCCACGGCGGCCGCATCTCGTTGTTCCACAGGCCCTGCAGCGTCGACGGCAGGCCGCCGGCGGCCGACGAGCAGATGGCGAGGTAACGCCCGTAGGTGAACAGCAGCGCGGCGAGCCCGGGGTCGCCGTCGCGCAGCCGGGCGCCGGTCGGCCGGTCTGAGGTGGAACCGAGGTCGAGCGTCACCCGGTCGAACAGTTCCGCGTGCGCCTGCTCGTGCCGGGTGACCAGCGCGTCCACCCCGCGGGCGAGCGCCCGCGAGACCCGCGCAACCGCCCGCTGACGAGCCTGCTCGGCCGAACCCTCGGGCGGTGCGCCGATTCCGGCGAAGGAGGTCTCGGTCGCGAGGACCAGGTCGAGGTGGCGGACCCCGTCGGCCCCGCCGGCCACCGCCCGGCCGTCGTGCGAGACGCGCAGGACGACCGCGCCCCGCACCGCGGCCGCCGGGTCGGCGTCCCAGACCGGCGACAGGTCGGGCTCGTGGGGCGGCGGCATGTCGCTCGGCAAGCGCACCAGCAGCGAGCCGCCGCTCTCGTCGACTTCACCGCCGTACACGAAAAGCGGCGACGTGATCTCCCAGCGCACGCCGACCGGTTGCCGCGCCGTCAGGCGCAGCACGAGAACCCCGTCGGCCCGGGAGACGAAGGAGTTCCAGGCCGTCTCGACTCCGTCGAGCCGATAGGCGACGCGACAGGTCGCGGTCGAGAGGTCGAGCTCTCTGCGGTACGCCTCGACGACGCCGCCGGACTCGCCGGCCGTCAGGTGGAGGTCGGCGAACGGGAGGTAGGCCTGGGACCAGCCGCCCTGCAGGTCGCGCAGCCGCTGGTCGGCGGCCGAGGGTTCGCCGCGCGAGATCGCCGCCCGGGCGTCGTCGAGGGCCGAGGCGGCGGCGGCCGGGTCGATGCGGCTGTTGGCGGCCTCGTTGAGCGGGCTGCCCGACCACGCCGTGCCGTCGTTGATCTGCAGGTGCTCGCGGCCCGGGGTGCCGTGGACCATGGCGCCCAGGCGGCCGTTGCCCAGCGGATAGGCCTCGAGCCAGCGGGCCGCCGGGGTCTCGGACCAGAGAAGGTTCTCCACCGGCGGCATCGTAGCCGCGAGCGGGCTAGTCTTCGATGCCCGCGCCGCACCCACGGAGGGACCCAGTGACGATAAAACCGCACGGCAAACGCCACAAATCACCCCTCTGGGCGCGGCTCACGCTGGCGCTGGGCATCGTCCTGGTGATCGTGACGGGCAGCGGGTACGCGGCGATGGGCGTCGTGTCACACAAGGTGAACTCGGCGCTCCCGGACGAGGACCTGCTGGGTTCCGTCCAGGGGTCGGGCGCGCAGAGCCACAAAGACGTCAAGGGCGCGAAGAACATCCTGCTGGTCAGCCTGGACACCCGGCCGAGCTGGTCGAAGTCGCACGAGCCGAGCCGCTCCGACTCGATCATCATCATGCACATCCCGGCCGACCATTCGACGGCGTACATGCTGTCGATCCCGCGCGACACGCTGATCGACATCCCGGCGTACGACAACGGCGCCCAGAAGTACGCCGGCGGCGCCAACAAGGTCAACTCGGCGTTCGCGTTCGGCAGCCGCGGCCTGGACGGTGACAAGGCGATCCAGGACGGCACCAAGCTGCTCGCGCTGACCATCCAGAAGAAGTTCGGCATCGTGCCCGACGCCGCCGCGATCATCGACTTCTCCGGCTTCAAGCAGATCATGCAGGTGCTGGGCAAGGTCTGCATGTACGTGGACGAGGACGTGACGTCGATCCACGTCGGCCGGAAGAAGTCGGACGGGTCGTTCGCCGTGCCGTACAAGACCGACTCGGCCGGCGCCCACCCACGAGCGGTGCCCGGCACGATCCCCAACAAATACACGATCGGCAACCACTGCTTCACGCCGACCGAGGCGCTCGACTACGCCCGCCAGCGCGACCTGCTCTCCAAGG
This sequence comes from Actinoplanes sp. NPDC051411, assembly GCF_040682075.1. Classification (NCBI taxonomy): domain Bacteria; kingdom Bacillati; phylum Actinomycetota; class Actinomycetes; order Micromonosporales; family Micromonosporaceae; genus Actinoplanes; species Actinoplanes sp. NPDC051411. Next base: position 33,148 of record NZ_JBFBAD010000067.1, read on the forward strand.
GCGACAGCGACTACGGCCGCCAGCGCCACCAGCAGCAGCTCCTCAAGGCGATCATGAAGCAGACGGTGAGCAAGGGGTTCAGCTCGCCGACCAAGCTGCCCGGCCTGCTCGACGCGATCGGCAAGGCGATGGTCATCGACAAGGGCGGCATCGAGCTGCAGGACTGGGCCCTGAGCATGAAGGACATCAACCCAGACCATCTGGTCACGCTCCGCACCAACGGCGACGCGCCCAACGGCTTCCGGACCGTCCCGTCGAGCCAGACCCCGCCGGGGGTCGGCGAGGCCCAGTACCTCGACGACGAGAGCCTGCAGATGTTCCAGGCGGCCAGGAACGACGCGCTCTCGTCGTTCGTCCTCGACCACCCGACCTGGGTGGCGGCGAACTAGCCGGCCTTCACCTTGTCGTGCAGGCCCTTGATCGCCTGCACATAGATCTCGGAGAAGGTCGGGAACGGCTGGATCGTGTCGCGCAGGACGTCCAGCGGCACCTTGGCCCGGATCGCCAGCGTCGCCTGCTGCAGCCACTCCCCCGCCTCCGGGCCCACCGCGTACGCCCCGGTCAGCACCCGCCCGTCGCTGAGCAGGGTGAGGAAGCCGGTCGACTCGGCGTACGCCCGGGTGTAGGCGGCCGTCTTGGCCACGTCCTTGAGCGGCACCGTGGCGCTGAACGGCGCCTCGGTCGCCCCGGCCGCGGCCACCTGCGGGTCGGTGAAGACGACCCGCGGGACGGCCGTGTAGTCGGCCGGCCGGGGCGAGCCGAGGATGTTGTCGGCGACCACCTCGCCCTGGTATTTCCCGACGTGGGTGAGCATGAACAGGCCGGTGGAGTCGCCGACCGCCCAGGTACGCTCGGCCACCCGCAGATGGTCGTCGACCGGGATGCCCCGCGCCGTCCCGGCGACACCGATCGTCTCCAGGCCGATGCCCTCGACGCGGGGCCGCCGGCCGGTCGCGATCAGCAGCTTCGAACCGCGCAGCTCCTGGCCGTCGTCGAGGGTCAGCACATAGTCGTCGCCGTCGCGGCGGGCCGCCGTCGCGTGCGGGCCGAGCACCACCTCGACGCCGTCCCGGCGCAGGACCGTGCCGAGCGCCTCGCCCATCGACTCCGGCTCGCGGGGCAGCACGTGCCGGCCGGGACCGGTGATGACCACCTCGCCGCCCAGCCGGCGGACCGCCTGCGCCATCTCGACCCCGACCGGGCCGCAGCCGAGCACGATCAGCCGGCGCGGAACCTCCTTCATGCCGGTGACCTCGCGGTTGGTCCAGATGCCGGGCAGCTCGCGCAGGCCCTCGATCGGCGGGATGATCGGGTCGGCGCCGGTCGCGATGACCACGTGGTCGGCCGTGTACTGCCGGCCGGCCACCTCGACCACGCCCGTCCCGGCCAGCCTGCCGGTGCCCCGGATCAGGGCGATGCCGCCGGCGGCCAGCCAGCGCTCCTGCCCGGCGTCGGAGTAGTCCGACACCATGAAGTCGCGCCAGGCCAGGGCCGCCGCCACGTCGACCTCGGCGGTGGCCAGCGCCTCGCGGGCGCCCTGCACCGCCTCGCCCGGGCGCAGCAGGGTCTTGGACGGGATGCACGCGTAGTACGAGCATTCGCCGCCGACCAGTTCCCGCTCGACCAGGGCGACCCGGAGCCCGCCGTCGGCCAGCGCTCCCGCGGTGTGCTCGCCGGGCGACCCGCCACCCATCACGATGACGTCGAAGTCGTTGCTGCCACTCATCGATAACCCCTCACCACGTTTGATCCCCGGCCCGGACGAGCATCTCGTTGACCGCCATCCGCCGTTCCCGGGTGACGATGTAGGCGATCGCGTCCGCGATGTCGGACGCCCGCAGCGCCTCGATCCCGGACACCTGACGGCGGGTCGCGTCCCGGGTCGCGTCGCCGAGATGGTTGACCAGTTCGGTGTCGACGGTTCCCGGTTCGACCACACTGACGCGTACGTGCTCGCCGAGCAACTCCTGCCGCAGCGACTCGGTGAAGCCCTGCAGCCCGAACTTGGTCAGGTTGTAGACGCTGCTCCCGGGGCGGGCCACCCGTCCCGCGGTCGAGCTGACGTTGACCAGGTCGGCGACCTGCCGCGGCGAGGTCGCGGCCGCGTCGATCAGGTACGGCACGGCGGCGTGCGTGATGTGCAGCAGCGCCGCCACGTTGAGCGAGACCATGCGGTCCCACTCCTCGACCGTGGTGTGCAGGGCCGAGTTGAGCAGCATGATCCCGGCGTTGTTGACCAGGATGTCGAGCCGCCCGAGGCGGTCCAGCGCGCGCTGGACCACCTCGTCGGCGCTCTGGGGGTCGGTGATGTCGGCCTCGACCGGGATCGCGGTCCCGCCCTGGTCGGCGATCGCGCCGGCCACCTGGTCGAGGCGGTCGCGGCGCCGGGCCACCAGCGCCACCGTCGCGCCTTCGAGGGCGAGCCGGCGCGCGGTGGCGGCGCCGATCCCGCTGCTGGCCCCGGTGACGAGCGCGACCGCCCCGTCCAGCGTCGAGTCGGGCATGGCCGCCGCCCCTCAGGAGGGAAGCTCGGTGCCGGCCTGCTCGGCCACCATGTAGCCGGCGTACCAGTCGGGCCAGTTGGCGTCCTCGGTGCCGGTGCGGGCCTCGTGCTCGCCGTGGGCGGCGGCCGCCCGGCGCAGCGCGGCGGCGAGGTCGGAGCTGGACGAGAACTGGGTGACCGACGGGTCGAGACGGCCCGGGAGCCGGTTGGTGATCTCCTGCAGGACCCAGCCGTTGCCGTCCGGGTCGCTGAACGACAGGAACGAGCCGTAGCTGTTGCGCTGCGGGTCGGGCCCCTCGACGCGGGCGTCGGTGCCACCGTGGTGGAAGATGCCGCCGGCGTCGTGGAAGACCTCGCTCGGCTCGGCGCCGAGGCGCTTGAGCTCGTCGTGGGCGGCCTCGACGTCGTTGACGACCAGGTGCAGCCCCTGGGTGGTGCCGGGTTCCTGGGCGGTCACCGACGTACCGAAAATGACCGAGGCCGGCGAGCCGGGCGGAGTGACCTGAACGACGCGGAAGTCGTCGCCGGTGGCGACGTCCGCGTCGAGCCGCCAGCCGAGCGCCGTGTAGAAGTTCTTGGCCCGGTCGACGTCGCTGACCGGGATCACAATGACTTCCAGTTTCAAATCCATGACCAGAGCCTCCAGCGCTCATTCGTGTTGCCGACGGCTAAAGACTGCCGCGATCACCCCGGGGTCGCGCCAGGGAGAGTCCCTGGCCTGTGCCGCCGGCCGCCGCTCAGGGCCGCAGCGCCTCGCGCAGCTGACGCCGGGAGCCGATCCCCAGCTTGGCGAACACCTTGCGCAGGTGCCATTCGACCGTCCGCGGACTGAGGAACAACCTCGCGCCGACCTCGGGGTTGGACATCCCGTCGCGGACCAGCAGGGCGATCTGCCGCTCCTGGGCGGTCAGCTCACCGTCGGTCGCGGCCTCCGGCGTACGCCGCCGGGCCGTCTCGCCGGTCGCCAGGAGCTCCCGCCGGGCCCGTTCGGCGAAGCCGGCCATCCCGATGGCCGAGCACATCTCGTACGCCGTCCGCAGTTGCGCCCGCGCCTCGACGCGCTGCCGCCGCCGTCGCAGCCACTCCCCGTACAGCAGGTGGGCCCGCGCCAGTTCGGGCCGCAGCCGGGTGCGCCCGAGCCGCTCGACCGCCTCGGCATAGAGCAGCCGGGCCGCCGGACCGTCGCTGACCAGTGCCCGGCTCCGCGCCGCGAGGCCCCGCGCCCAGTCGGTGTCGCACCCCTTGGTCGCCTCGGCCAGATCGGCCCGCGCGGTGCGGGCCCGCTCGCTGTCGCCCACCCGGACGGCCGCCTCGACGAGTTCCGGCAGCGCCCACCGGGAGACCCACGGATCGGCGGACGCCACCGCGGCCCGGGCCGCGTCGAGCGCCTGTTCGTAGCGGGCCAGACCATTCCCGAGCACCGCGGCCGTCCACAGCCCGGCCGGTCCGGGCGCCGCCGCGCCGTCCCCGCGCAGCGCGGCGATCAGCAGCCGGGCATCCGGATCGACCGGAACACCGGCCGCCTTCCCGACCCGCCCGGCCTCGGCCGCGATCGCCGCCGCCGCACCGAGATCCCCGGTCCAGGCGGTCGCCACGGCCAGCGGCACGAGGCTGCTCGGAAGGTCGGCCAGCGCCCCGGCCGCCCGGGCCCCGTCGGCCGCCCGCCCGAGCGTGTCCCGCAGGGCGCCGTCGTCCCACAGCGCCGCCCCCACGCCACCGGCCAGCCACCCCCACCGGGCCGCGACCGGCCGCGCGGCGAGTGCGGCCGCCGCCCGCCTCAGCATCGGCACCGCCTCGCCCGGCCCGCCGGTGACCAGCCGGGCATAGCCGGTGAGGACGAGGTCGGCCGGCTCCGGTTCCGCCGCCGGCGGTGGAACCGCCTGGGAGACGGCCGCCAGGTGATGCCCGGTCCGGGCGGCGGCACCCCAGGCGAGCAGATAGGCCTCGCGGGCCAGGTCGAGGTCGAACGGCTCGATCCGGCGCGCCGCGGCCAGCATCGCCGACACCGCCTCGCCGGCCGGCCCCGACCGGGCCCCGCGGTCAGGCCGGTCGACCGAACGCAAGGGCCGGCCTTCCCCAGCGGGGCCGAAGTCAGCGTCAGGGGCCGGGCCGGAGTCGTTGGGCGGCGGCCAGCGGGCGCTGTCGAGCACGGCGAGGCGGGCCCGCACGAGGTGGGCCCGGGCCCGGACGAAGTCGCCGTCGGCGTCGCGGGCGGCCAGGCCGGCCAGGGAGCTCGCCGACTCCAGGTCGCCCGCGCGGAGGCTGACCTCGGCGGCCGCGGCGGCGCGGGAGGCGCGGCGGGCCGGGTCGGCGGTCAGGGCGACCGCGCGCTGCCGGAAGGCGGCCGCGGCCGCGAGACCGCCCCGGTCGCGGGCCCGGCCGGCCGCGCGTTCGAGGGCGACCGCGACCGACTCGTCGGGGACCGGGGCCGCGGCGGCGAGGTGCCACGCCCGGCGGTCGGGGTCGGTGTGCTCGTCGGTGAGCTCGGCGAGCACGCGGTGCACGCGGCGCCGGTCCTCGGCCGGCGCCGACCGGTAGGCCGACGACCGCACGTGGGGGTGGGCGAAGATTACGCGTACATCGAAGGCCAGGAGCCCCTCGATGCCGGCGCCGAGCGCCGAGGCCGGAGTGACGCCCAGCCGGTCGGCGGTCTGCCAGACGAGCGCCGGATCGCCGACCGGTTCGGCCGCCGCGATCAGCAGGAGCAGGCGGGCCGGCCGGGGCAGCGCCGCGATCCGCGCGCGGAGGGCCGGATCGTCCGGGCGGTCGGCCGAGAGCAGGGCGAAGCCGCCGGCCAGGCGGGGCACCGGCCGGCCGTGCGGCAGGTCGCGCAGCGCGAGCGGGTTGCCCCGGGTCTCGGCGACGATGCGGTCGAGCACGTGCGGATCGAACGGGCCGTGGGTGACCGAGCGCAGCAGCGCCCGGGCGTCCGCCTCGGGCAGCCCGGCGACCTCCAGTTCGGGGAGTCCGCGCAGGTCGACGACGTGGTCGCGTGCGGCCAGGACCAGGCCGACCGACTCGGCCAGCAGGCGGCGGGCCACGAAGCCGAGCACCTGGGCGGACGCCCGGTCGAGCCACTGGGCGTCGTCGACCAGGCAGAGCACGGGGCCTTCGGCCGAGACGTCGCTGAGCAGGCCGAGCACGGCCAGCGCGACCAGGAAGCGCTCGGGCGGCCGGCCGTCGCGGGTGCCGAACACCGTTTCCAGGGCCGTACGCTGCGGCGGCGGCAGCTTCGGCATCCGGTCGAAGAGTGGCGCGCAGAGCCGGTGGAGTGCGGCGTACGAGAGTTCGGTCTCGGCCGCGAGGCCGGCCGTGCGCAGCGTCCGCAGGCCGGCCGCCGTGGTCTCGGCGTGGTCGAGCAGGGCCGTCTTGCCGATCCCGCCCGGGCCGTGCAGCACCAGCACCCGGCTCTCGCCCGCGCGAACGGCCGCGACCAGCCCGTCGAGGGCGAACCGTTCCGGTCCGCGCCCGAAAAGCTCGGCGCCCTGCCCTTCTTCCTGCCCCCGACCCGCCACCTTGCCCGCCTTCGTCACGGTTGATCCGCTGGTGAAGACCGTGCGCTGTCGTGGTCATCCTGACCCGGATCGGGCATCAGCACCAGTTACCCTCCGCTACTTTCAACTCACGCTCGGCAATACAAAACCTTGCTCCGAGTTCGATGGACGACTATGTTTCGATCTAGTTGAGGCCGTCACCTGTATCGGAACGGATGTGACGTATGCCTAAGTCTGTCCCCCTGATCTCGGCGGTCATCGTCGTCGCCGCAACGATCGGAATCCCCGCCACCGCCGCCGCGGCGACCGCCCCGGCCTGCCCCTGGGTCGGCTCCCACGCGCCGGTCGACACCCGCGTCGGCCAGGTGCTCAAGCAGATGACGCTGGACGAGAAGATCGCCATGGTGCACGGGGCCGGCGGCTCCGCCTACACCGGCTACATCCCCGGCGACAGCCGGCTCTGCATCCCGGCCCTCAAGATGCAGGACGGCCCGGTCGGCGTGCGGATGGCCGACACCACCCAGCTGCCGTCGGCGTCCACGCTCGCCGCCTCGTTCGACCCGGCGCTGGCCCGGCAGTACGGCGGGGTCATCGGCGCCGAGGACAAGACCAAGGGCGTCGACGTCGACCTCGGGCCGACCATCAACATCGTCCGCGATCCGCGCTGGGGCCGCTCGTTCGAGTCCTACAGCGAGGACCCCTACCTGACCGGGCAGATCGGCGCGGCCGACATCGAGGGCGTCCAGTCGAAGGGCGTGATGGCGCAGGTCAAGCACTACGCCGTCTACAACCAGGAGACCAACCGCAACACCGCCGCCGACAACGCGATCGTCGACGACCGCACGGTCCGCGAGATCTACACCGCGGCGTTCGGCGACATCGTCGCCCAGGCCGACCCGTCGTCGGTCATGTGCTCCTACAGTTCGATCAATGGCGTGTTCGCCTGTGAGAACGCCTATCTGAACACGATCCTGAAGAAGGACTTCGGGTTCGACGGCTTCATCACCTCGGACTGGGGCGGCACCCACAGCACGGTCGGGTCGGCCAACGCCGGCATGGACATGCAGATGCCGGACGACACGTTCTTCGGGGCCGCGCTCAAGGCGGCCGTGCTGGCCGGGCAGGTGCCGCCGAGCCGGGTCGACGACATGGTCACCCGGATCATGCGCGAGGAGTTCCGGTTCGGGCTGTTCGACCACCCGTCCGCCGACACCCCTTCCGCGATCGCCGCCACCCCGGCCCACATCGCGACCGCGCGGCAGGTGTCCGAGGACGGCACGGTGCTGCTGAAGAACGCGGGCGGGGTGCTGCCGCTGAACGACCGGAAACTCAAGTCGATCGCGGTGATCGGCGACGGCGCCGGCCCGAACACGATGTCGCACGGCGGCGGCAGCGCGGTCGTCAACGGCACCGGGACGGTCACGCCGTTCGACGGCATCAAGGCCCGGGCCGGCTCGAAGATCGACGTCGAGTACGCCCAGGGCAACGCGCCCACGAACGGCGCTCTGCCGGCGATCGACCCGCGGTATTTCGGCTCCGGCCTGCAGGGCGCCTACTACGACAACACGACGCTGTCGGGCACGCCGGTCGCCACCCGCACCGACCCGAACGTCAACTACACCTGGACCGGCGCGTCGCCCATCGCGGGCATCGGCCAGACCAACTACTCGGTCAAATGGACCGGCACGCTGACCCCGCCCACGACCGGCACCTACACCTTCGCGCTCACCAGCGACGACGGCAGCCGCCTGTTCATCGGCGGCCAGCAGGTCATCGACAACTGGCGCGACCAGGCGACGAACACCGAGCAGGCGACGGTCTCGCTGACCGCCGGCCAGTCCGTCCCGATCGAGGTCGACTTCTATCAGGCGGGCGGCGACTCCGTCGTCGGCCTCGGCTGGCAGCCGCCCGGCGCCGACCTGCTCAAACAGGCCACCGACCTGGCCGCGAAGTCGGACGTGGCGGTCGTCTACGCCAACGACTTCGAGTCCGAGGGCGGCGACCTCGCGAACATCGACCTGCCCGGCACCCAGAACCAGCTGATCAGCGCGGTCGCGGCGGTCAACCCGCGCACGATCGTGGTGCTCAACACCGGCAGCGCGGTCACGATGCCGTGGCTCAGCCAGGTCGAGGGCGTCTTCGAGGCGTGGTATCCCGGCCAGCAGTCGGGCGACGCGATCGCCGCGCTGCTGTTCGGCGACGCCGACCCGTCGGGCAAGCTGCCGGTCACGTTCCCGGTCTCGCTCGCCCAGGTGCCGGCGTCGACACCGGCGCAGTGGCCGGGCGTCGGCGGAACGGTCCAGTACTCGGAGGGTCTGAAGGTCGGCTACCGCTGGTATGACAGCCAGAACCTCACTCCGCTGTTCCCGTTCGGCTACGGCCTCTCGTACACCTCGTTCAAGGTCAGCGACCTCGCGCTGTCGAGCCGGACGCTGTCGGAGAAGGGCGGCCTGACGGCCTCGGTCGACGTCACCAACACCGGGTCGCGGGCGGGCTCCGAGGTGGTCCAGCTCTATCTGACCGCACCGGCCTCGGCCGGCGAGCCGGCCGCCCAGCTCAAGGCCTTCGCGAAGGTCGCGCTCTCCGCGCACCAGACCAGGCGCGTACGCCTTCAGCTGAGCGCACACGACGCCTCGTACTGGAACACCGACGCCCAGGCCTGGACGCTGGCCGCCGGCTCCTATTCCGTACGGGTGGGGACGTCCTCCCGGTCGCTGCCCCTGTCGGCCTCGTTCCGGGTCGACCACACCACGGGGCCGCGCTATACGAAGGTGACCGCGCCCGCACTGGTCAAGCCCGGTTCGACGATCACGGCCACGACCGCGTTCACCAACGACGCGACCGAGCCGGTTCTGCTCGCCCGCACCTCGTTGACCGTGCCCGCGGGCTGGACGGCCAAGGCGCTCACGCCCACGGCGTACGTCCTGGTTCTCCCCCATCGGACCGTGACCGCCCGATGGTCGGTCACCGTCCCGGCGTCCGCCGTCGGCGGCTCGGCCGACATCACCGCCACCACCCGCTACGCCGGCTCGTCCGCGACGGGCAAAGCGTCGGTCAACGTCGCCTATCCGAACCTGGCCGCCGCTTTCAACACGGTCGCGGTCAGCGACGACGCGAACCCGGCCGCGGCGAACTTCGACGGCTCGGGCTACAGCTACTCGGCCCAGGCCCTCGCCACGGCCGGGGTCACGCCGGGCGGCGCCGTCGGCGGGTTCACCTGGCCTGCCGTCGCGGCCGGGCAGCCGAGTGCGGTGACCACCCGGGGCCAGGTCATCGTGCAGGGCGGCTCGGGGTCGGCACTCGCCTTCCTGCTGGCCGGGACGAGCAGCCTGCAGAGCGGGACGGTCACCGTGACCTACACCGACGGGACCACCTCGTCGGGCACGGTCACCGGCCCGGACTGGTACAACAACACGGCGGCGCCGGGGTCGGCCCTGGTCGTGACCACACCCCACTGGAACCGGCCGGCCGGCAGCACGTTGCCGGCCGACCACCAGGTCAGCCTCTATTCGAGCTCGGTGCCGCTGACCGCCGGCAAGACCGTCGCCTACGTCACCCTGCCGGCCAACGGCAGCCTGCACATCTTCGCGACCGCCGTCAGCTGATCCGGGCAGGACGCAGTGGAGCCCCGATCCCCGGGGCTCCACTGCGGTGTTTCCGCCTTTTCGGCCGGCCGCTTTTTCGGTCCGCCTCCGCAACCGGCGGCGACGTGCCTCGTTGGACCCGGGGAGGGTCACCTTTCCCGGAAGACGGTGCCATGGAGATCACGCTGTCCGTCTCGGCGGACGAACGCGTCGACACGCTGGAAAACCTGCGGAGCTGGCTCGCCTACGAGCCTGAACTCGCCGGCTCGGTCACGCCCGTGCCGGCCGCCACCCGCCCGGGTGCGCTCTCCTGGACGGCGGACGCGCTGCTCGTCGCCCTCGGCAGCGGCGGGACGCTGTCGGTGCTGGCCGCCTCGCTGAAGGCGTGGTTCAACCAGCCGCGGAACGCCGACGTGCGCATCGAGATCCGCGACGGCGCCGGCCGGTCCGTCGTCATCGACGCCCGGCATGTGAAGGATCTGGATCGGCTGATCGGCGAAGTCTTCAGTGCTACCTGATCCGGCGTCGTCACGGGCCGTACTGATCGGATCGGGAACGTTCGCGTCGGACACACTTTCCGACTATCCCGCGATCAGCGACAGCATTTCCGGCCTGTCGAGCCTGCTCACCGGCGCCCACGGCCTGAGCCTGCCGGCCTCCCATTGCACCGTCGTGGCCGAGAGCGCCGACGCCCGCGACGTCGGCCAGGCCCTGCACGCCGCCAGCCAGGCCGCCACCGACCTTCTGATCATCTATTACGCCGGGCACGGAATCGTGGGAAAGCGCGGCGAGCTGTATCTGGCCCTCGCCGACACCGACCACCAGTGGCTCAACCTTTCGGCGCTCGCGTTCGAGGACGTGAAGGAGTTCTGCACCGACACCCGGGCGCAACGTCGGGTGGTCATCCTGGACTGCTGCTACAGCGGACGAGCGATCGGCGATCCGCTCTCGGCGTCGATGGCGGAAATTCTCGACAAGGTGAGCATCTCGGGGAGCTTCACGCTCACCGCCGCACCCGCGAACCGCGAAGCACTGGTGATCCCGGGAGAACGGTATACCGCCTTCACCGGCCGGCTCCTCAGTCTCCTGAACGACGGCGACCCCTGCGGCCCCGAATTCTGGACCCTGGACGAGATCTATCTACGCCTTCGCACCAGCCTCCTCAGCGAGAATCTGCCGGAACCGCAGCGATCCGGCACCAGAACGATCGACAAGCTACCGATCGCCCGCAACCGGCTCTACGGCAACACGGCCCGTACTGCCGTCGACCGAAGTCCGCAGCGGCTCCAATATCCGCTGGAGCGTTTCGTCTCCATGCCGGTCCGGCCGAGAAGAATCGAAGAACCGGTCTGGGCCCGCTTCGAATCCGCTCTTCTCCGGGTCGTCGGCGACCATTCGCCGGGCGCCGTCGACTTCCACGACGTCATGAACCGGCTGCAGCGCGAAGCGGCCCGGGTCAGCGTCTCGGCCGACGGCGACAAGCGGGTCCCGCACCGCTACACGGTGGCCCTGTCGAGCGACGACTTCACGTCCTGTTTCTCGATCGTGCAGCCGATCGCCCAATGCCTGGCCGAGACCCAGGCGAACTTCGTCGGCCTGGGCGGCTGGGACATCGCCGACGAGATCACCGTGGAGGTCCGGAAGGACCCGCTCCTCAACAAAGGGATCTATCGTGTCGCGGTCGACTGAGCGCCGAGGCACGTTCAACCGGCGGCTCATCGGCGGCTTCGCGGTGACCATCGCGCTGACGGCTCTCATGGGAGCGGCCTCGATCGCCACCGTCGTCACGGTGGCCCGCAGCACGGACACGGTGGTCGCGTCGGGCACCCGTCAGCTGTCCGACAGCCAGCAGCTCAACCTGTCCATCGAACGGCGCATCGACGACTACCGCGCTTATCTGATCGCCGGGCAGCGGGAATATCTGGATGCCTTCAACGCCGACCGTCAGCAGTTCCTCGCCCAGGCCACGAGCCTCCGGGCGGAGGTGCAGGACCCTATCGCGGTCCGGCTGCTCGGCGAAGTGATCAAGGCCGAAAGAGCGTACTCAGTCGTGCTGGACCCGGTGATGCGGCGCCGCACGGCGATAACCGACCTTACCGACATCACGCAGCTCAACGCCGTCAACGTCAAGCCGGCCCGCGAGGCTCTGGTGTCGGCCGTCGACGCGCTCGTCATCCGCCTCCGGGCCACCCTGGACGAGCACGTCCAGACGTCCTCGCGGACAGCGACCACGGCCATCCTCATCATCAGCGTGCTGGGCGGGCTGGCCATCATCTCGGCGGTGCTGATCGGCGTGTGGCTCAACAACCGACTGCGCCGGCAGGTGGGGGCGGCCGCGGCGCGTATCCAGGACTCGTCCCTGGAGCTCGAGGTGGAAGCGGACCTGCACGCCGCCGGTCGCCGGCACCCCACCGGCGCGATGGACGAGATCACCGCCACCATCAGCGAACTGCTGATCGCCTCGCGGCGCATCGCCGACAGCGCCCGGCAGGTCACCGAAGTCACCGACCAGACGCTGCACGAGACCACGGCCGGCGAGGCGACCCTCGACCGGGCCCGAGACTCGATCGCGGCGATCCGCGCCCAGGTCGACCGGGTCGCCACGCGGATGCACGCCCTGGACGGAAAGTCCCTGAAGATCGGCGGCGTCCTGGGCCTCGCGGCGGAACTGGCCGAGCAGACCAACATCCTGGCCGTCAACGCCACGATCGAGGCCGACGGCTCCGGCCACCGGGCGGGGAAGTTCGCCGACGACGTGCTCAAGCTGGCCGATCGCACCGCGGAGTCGGCCCGGCAGGTCCGGACGTTGATCGACGACCTGCGGGACGCGGTGGACACCACCGTGGCGGTCACCGGCAGCGGCGCCCGGGCCGTCGACGCCGCCGCCGAGGAATGCGGCCACGTCACGGCGTCACTTCGGCGCGTCGCCGAGCTGGTGTCGTCGGCCAGCGACGCCGGGCGCGACATCGAGCTGTCCAGCAGGCAGCAGAGCTCCGCGGTCGAGCAGATCAACATCGCCGTCGGCGAGGCCGCCCGAGCGACCCGCGAGACCGAGGCCGCGGCGGCGCACACCAGGAAGACCGCCGCGCATCTGTCGTCGTTGTCGCAGGACCTACGGCAGATCGTCGGCGCCGCGTACTGACACCGCCACTGCCCGGCGTTCCGGCGCCCGGCGGCGTGGCGGCCTACGTTGCCGGGCGCAGGGGCGATTGCGCTCGTGAGCGGACGCTCTGCCGCCGCGGCGCGGCCACGATCGGGGAATGAAATCTCTCGGCCCGCGGGCGAGCGTGGGCGCCCGGATCCTGATGGCCGTCGCCGCCCTCTCCTTCGCCGTCGCGTCGTTGATCCATTTCGGGGTCGACGTTCCGCTCGGCTTCACCACGGTCCGCGACCCGTTCGACGGGGCCGCGCCGCCGGAGGCGGTGATCGGGGCGGTGATGGCGATCGGGGCGGTCTTCGGCCGTCATCGAGGCGTCGCGCTGGGAGTGACCGTTTTCGCGACCCTCGGCACGGTGCTCGGGCTGACCATCACGGTCGCGAGCGGGCGGACCGGCGACATCGCCTATCACGTGAGCATCCTGGGCACGCTGGTCGTCATCATTGCTCTACTAATCCGGACTGGTAGGCGAACACCACCAGCTGAGCGCGATCGCGAGCGCCGAGCTTCACCATCGCGCGGCTGACGTGGGTGCGGGCGGTCGCCGGGCTGACGACCAGCCGCCCGGCGATCTCGTCGTTGCTCAGACCCTCGCCGACCAGGCCGACGATCTCGCGCTCCCGGTCGGTCAGGCTGCCCAGCCGGGGATGCGGCCGGGTCGGGCGGCGCGTGCGGTGGGCGAACTCGCCGACCACCCGGCGGGTCACACTCGGTGAGAGCAGCGCCTCGCCGGCGGCCACGACGCGGATCGCGCGCAGGAGCTCGGCCGGCTTGGTGTCCTTGGTCAGGAAGCCGCTGGCGCCGTGGCGGAGCGCGTCGAAGACGTACTCGTCGAGCTCGAACGTCGTCAGCACCACCACCCGGGCGTCCCGCGTCCGCGGGTCGGCGGCGATGCGGCGGGTCGCCTCGATGCCGTCCACGCCGGGCATCCGGATGTCCATCAGGACCACGTCGGGCCGCAGCTCACCGGCCAGCTCCACGGCGCGCAGGCCGTCGGCGGCCTCGCCCACCACGGCCAGGCCGTCCTCGCTGTCGAGCAGCGTCCGCAGGCCCAGGCGGACCAGCTCCTGGTCGTCGGCGATCAGCACCCGGATCACAGCGGAAAACTACCCCGTACGCGAAAGCCGCCGGCCGGCCCCGGGCCCGCCTCGAAGGTTCCCCCGAGGGCCGTGACCCGCTCCCGCATGCCGTTGATGCCGTGCCCGTTGTTGACCGGGCCGCCCGGACCGGCATCGGTGACGCTCACGGTGAGTTCGTCCGGTTGGTGGTCGATCGTGACCGTCACCGGCGCCCGGCCCGCGTGACGGAGGACGTTGGTCAGCGACTCCTGGACGAGGCGGTAGGCGGCGAGGTCGACGGCGGCCGGGAGCTCCCCGGGCGTACCCGTGATCTCGACCGTGACCGGCACGCCGGTGCCGGACATCCGCCCGACCAGGTCCCGCAGCCGGGCCAGGCCGGGCGTGGGAGCACGGAGACCCGCCGGGTCGGAGCGGCGGATGACCGCGAGCGTCGCCCGCAGCTCGTCGAGGGCCTCCCTGCTGGTGCGGCTGATCGCGGTCAGCGCCTCCTCGGCCTGCTCGGGACGCTTCGGCAGCAGGTGCAGCGCGATCTCGGCCTGCATGTTGATCGCCGACAGGCCGTGGCCGACCACGTCGTGCACCTCCTGGGCGATGCGGAGACGCTCCTCCAGGAGCCGCTCGGCCTTGGACCGGGCGTTGGCCTCGGCGGTCACCCGGGCGACCACACCGACGGCGAACGGAACGATGGTCCAGGCGGAGAACGGCAGGACCCCGGTCGCCGTGGCGCCCGAGACCCCGACCACGCCGTGCAGCAGCAGCGCGACCGTCGCGGCGGCGCAGGCGGTCGCCGCGACGGTCAGCGGAAGGCTCCGGCCGACGGTGAAGACGGCCACGACCAGCGAGATCTGGATCGGGCCGTAGGGGAAGCCGAGGATCAGGTAGACCGAGGTGGCGGCGGCGGACGCGGCGAGAACGGCCAGCGGGGCCCGGCCGCGCGCGACCAGGGCGAGGGCGGCGGTGGCGACCAGCAGGTAGGCCACCGGGCTGAGCCGGTCGCCGCCGTGCTGCGTGTAGGCCGCCCAGCGGGTGCCGAACAGGCCGATCGTGAGCACGATGAGGGCCAGGGCGGCGTCCCTCGTCCATCTGGCCATGAGGCCCATCCTGCCCTGCGAGCCCGGTGCGGCATCCCGCACCGAGCGGCTTTTCCCGTACGTCGGAGGCCGTAGCCGGATTCGAACCGGCGTCCACCGCTTTGCGGGCGGCTCCCTGACCACTCGGGCATACGGCCGTGGTCCCGGCAAAGTCGTCAGGTGATGCCGAGGAGTGTCAACGGGCGCGCGTGTCGCGGGCGTGAGGGGCGGGGTGCCGGCGGCGATGTCGGCGCTGCCGGCAAGCCGGACACCATCGCGGTTTGCCGCGGCCGGGTCGCCTGACGTGTCGGCTATGTGGCGACGTTGCTTCTCGTCAGCGATTCGGCGATGAGGGCTTGTGGTGCTTCCAGGGCGCGACCACCGTCCTCGACGATCCACAATGAGTTCTGAAGAGTGCGGCCCAGCGTCCAGCGCACCGCCCGCTGCCGGTCCAGTCCCATGACCTCGACCATCGCGTCGAACCGTCGGCGTATCGCCCGGTGTGGATCGTCGGCACCGAGCACTTCGTGCCAACGGTTTTGTAACGCTGGGAGCAACTCGAACGCTGGATCACCGGCGAGCGGTTTGGGATCGATCGCCAGCCAATGGTCGCGGTCTGCGGCCAGTACGTTCTCGTAGTGCAGGTCGGGCTTGATGCACATGCAGGCTGGTGATGGGTGTCGCGCAGGTAGCCGATCTGGTCGAGCAATGGCTGGAAGCGGGTGATCTCGTTGGTCTTGCCGCCGACGTCGGTGCCCGCGAGCATGACGCCGGTGTCCTGGTCGCAGGCGGCGAGGACGTGCCGGGCGGTCGTGTCGGCGGTGCGTGAGGCGCGCAATGTCTTGCCGTCGACCGCAATCGCCCGTTTGATGGCCGGTGCCTGCGCGGTGGTGATCCGGCCGGTGAGCCAGCCGCTGATCGCGACGGTGAGCAGGTCCGGATCGGGGGCTTGCAGCAGCCTGCGGATCATCGCTTCGGACGGCCTGCGGGCAGGGTCGATACCCAGGGCGAGCACGGTAGTGGCGGGGACGTCCTCGACCCACTCGGCGATCGCCGTGTAGGAACGGTACCGGCCACGACCGCGCAGACCGCGGCGCTGAGCACGACCGGTAAGCGATGCCGCACGCCGCGGCGGGCCCGCCCTGCTGCCGCCAGCGAGGGCGTGTCTCCACCAATCATCCCAAGCCGGACACACTCACGACTTTGCCGGGGCCCTGGTGTTACCCCCGACCGCTTTCGAGGCGGTGGCCGGCGCCCATCGACGGCAACGGTATTCGGGCTTTGCGATCGGTGCGACGGAATTGCCGGGACGACGACCTGCTTTCCGTTGCGCGAATTGGCATTTTATGGCCTGCTTCGGACGCCGGTAGCGTCCGATTCATGGAATGGAGTTTTCGGACGGCCGAAGAGTTGGCGGCCGCATTGCGGGCCGGTGAAGTGACCTCGGCGGAGCTGACCGATGAGGCGATTGCCCGTATCGAGCGCGACGACAAGGTGATCAACGCGATCTGTGTGCCGGACTTCGACCGGGCGCGGGCCGCCGCGCGCCGTGCCGACCAGGCGCGCGCCCACGGCGAGGACCGGCCGCTGCTCGGTATTCCGGTGACGGTCAAAGAGTCCTACAACATGGCTGGGCTGCCCACGACCTGGGGCATGCCGCAACACCGGGGCTTTGTGCCGGCCGAGGACGCGGTGCAGGTGTCGCGGCTCAAGGCCGCGGGCGCGGTGGTGCTGGGCAAGACCAATGTCCCCTTGGGGCTGCAGGACATCCAGAGCTTCAACGAGATCTACGGCACGACCAACAATCCGTGGGATCACGATCGCACTCCGGGCGGATCCTCCGGCGGTTCCGCGGCGGCCCTGGCGTCCGGATTCGGCGCGCTGTCCATCGGTTCCGACCTCGCCGGTTCGCTGCGCACCCCCGCGCACTTCTGCGGCATCTACGCGCACAAGCCGACGCTCGGACTGGTGGCGCCCCGCGGTATGGTCCCGCCGTCCGAGCCGGCCTGGCCGGTCGACCTCGACCTCGCCGTCGTCGGTCCGATGGCGCGCACGGCCCGCGACCTCGCGCTCCTGCTCGACGTCATGGCCGGACCCGACCCGCTCACGCATGGCAAGGCGTACGACTTGACGCTGCCGCCCGCGCGCCACGAGCGGCTCGGCGACTTCCGGGTGCTGGTCGTCGACGAGCATCCGTTCATTCCGACCGGGTCGGCCGTGCGGGCGGGCGTGAACCGGGTGGCCGACGCGCTGGCCGACGCCGGCGCCCGCGTCGAGTGGCACACCCCGCTGCTGCCCGATCTGACCGAGGCCGCCATCGTTTACACGCAGTTGCAGTTCTCGGGCTCGGTCGCACGCTTTCCGGTCGACGCCCACGAGCAGCTGCGGACCCGGGCCGCCGGGCTGAGCGCGGACGACCGGAGTCTCGACGCGGCGCGGCTGCGCGCGATGGTGTTCAGCCACCGCGACCGGCTCGAGACCGACAACCGTCGCGAGCTCCACCGGCACCTCTGGCGGCAGCTGTTCACCGAGTTCGATGCCGTGGTGTGCCCGATCACGCCGACTCCCGCGTTCCCCCACGACCACGACCCCGACCCGCTGGGACGCCGGATCGACATCGACGGCGTCGAGTACCCGTACTTCGACCAGCTCGTCTGGGCCGGCCTGGCCACCATGCCGGGCCTGCCCGCCACCGCCGTACCAGCGGGCCGGACCTCCGCCGGCCTGCCGGTGGGGGTGCAGCTCATCGGCCCGATGTTCGAGGACCGCACCCCGCTGCGGCTGGCCGAACTGCTCGAGCAGAAGATCGGCGGCTTCGCGGCACCGGGGTAGGCGCGGTTTGAGGATCGCGCGCCCGGGTAGCCGCGGGGGCATGAACAATCTTGTGCGCGCGGGCCTGCTGGGCGCCGCGACCGGCGCCCGGAGCGCCACCCCGCTCGCCGCGCTGGCCTCGCACGGCGGAAACCGTTGGCTTTCGGCGCTGGCCACGGTCGCGGCGGGCGGCGAGCTGATCGCCGACAAACTTCCGGGTACGCCGAGCCGCGTGAAGCCCGCACCGCTGGCCGCCCGCATCGTCACCGGCGCGGTGGCGGCCGGGCTGGACGCTCGTCGCCGTCATCGGGGCGTGGCCGGGCCGGCGCTGGTCGGCGCGGCGGCGGCGGCCGCCGGGAGTTACGCCGGGGCGTGGTGGCGGGCCTTCGCGGCGCACCGGGGCTTCGCCGTGCCGGCTGCCCTGGCCGAGGACGGCACCGCGATCCTGCTCGCGACTCTGGCCGCCCGCGGCTGACTCAGTCGTCGGCCAGCAGCTTGATGACGGCCTTCTCGGTGCCGTTCCGGGCGACCTCGCCGTCCTCGAACTTGTCGACCACGCGCGGGTCGACGTAGGCGCTGCGGGCCACCGCGGGCGTGTTGCCGAGCTTGTCGGCGACCTCGCGCATCGCCGCGGCCACGGCCTTCTTACGCGCCGTCTTCGTGGGCTGCGGACCGGCGTCGGCCAGGGCGGAGGCGGCCGCGACGGTGCCGTGCCAGGTGCGGAAGTCTTTGGCGGTCATGCCGGCGTCGCGGAGGTAGTCGTTCACGTCGTCGGCGTGGACCTCGTGCCAGCGCCGGCCCTCCCAGTACGCGAACAAACGGTCCTCGCCCCGGCGCCGGCGGCGGAGGTCGCGCAGCACCTGGCAGACCTCCCCGTCGCCGACCGTGACGGCGTGGGGAATTCCGGACTTGCCGACGAACTCGAGCAGGACGCAGCCGCCCTTCCCGCGAACGTGTTCGGGACGGAGCGTGGTCAGTCCGAACGACGGGTCCTCCGCGCGCTGGGCCGACTCGTCGCCGCCGACCCGGAGCAGGCCCAGATCGAGCAGCCGCACCATCGCGGCCAGGACCCGCGTGCGGGCCAGTCCCCGGCCGGTGAGGTCGTCGCACAGCCGTTCGCGCAGCTTCGGGAGGTTCGTGGCCACCTCGAGCGCGTGGTCGAACTTCTTCGAGTCCTGCCGGGTGCGCCACGCCTGGTGATACAGGTACTGCTTGCGCCCGGCCGCGTCCCGGCCGATCGCCTGGATGTGGCCGCGCGGGTCGGGGCTGATCCACACGTCTTCCCAGGCCGGCGGGATGACCAGGGCCTTGATGCGGGCAACGGCGTCACTGTCGTGCAGGGGCTTGCCGTGCTCGTCCACGTACCGGAAACCGCTCCCGGACCGGCGCCGGCCGAAACCGGCCCGGCCGGGATTGCTGCGCCGCAGGCGCATCGAAAACTCCTTCGGGGCAAGGGTGAGCTCCCCGCCGCGACCACGGCGCTCGGTCAGCGCTTCGCCTTGCGGGCGGCGGTTTTCTCGTCGCGGACACCCTCGGTGAGCAGGGTGCCGGACTCGGTCTCGAGGTGGGCGCGGACGAACCAGTGGAACTGCTCCAACTGGCTCGCCTGCCCGATCAGCATGTCCTGGGTGACCGGGTCGGGCTCGTCGGTCTTCTCGATCGCCTCGCGGTGGGCCTCGATGATTCCGCTGTAGACGATGTCGAGGGCGGCCAGGTGTGCGTTGGTGTCGGCCCGGCCGATCGAGTAGTCGTCCCAGCTCCGCTGGGCGACCAGCGCACCCGGCGTGCCGACCGGGGAGCCGCCCAGCGTGGCGATGCGCTCGGCGAGGTCGTCGACCATCAGCCGGACGGCGTCGACCTGCGGGTCGAGCATCTGGTGCACGCCGATGAAGTGCGGGCCGACGACGTTCCAGTGGACGTGCTTGAGGGTGAGCGCGAGGTCGTTGAGGGCGTTCAACCGGTCCTGCAGCAGGGCGATCACCTCGCCCGCGGCGTCCGGCTTGATCCCCGGGACGGTGTAGCTGGGCGCGCTCGGCTTACGGGTGCGCGGAGGCATCTCCCGCTCCTTCTCTCTCGTTCTCCGATTGGTGCGGCTTCGGATTCCCTTTGGCGGGACGGTCAAACCGCCTACCGGAACACCGCCTACAGGAACTCGGTGCGGTACATCTCCATCAGCTCGGCGTAGTGCGGGCCCATGTTGGCGATGTAGACCTCGTCGAAGCCGGCCTTCTCGTACGCCTCGAGCTGGGCGGCGTGCTTCGACGGATCGGGCCCGCACGCCACCGACGAGCGGGTCATGTCCTCGGTGACCAGCTGGGACGCCTGCTCGAAATGCTTCGGCGACGGCAGCACCTGGGACAGTTCGCCCGGCACGCCGCTGTTGGCCCACAGGCGGTGCGCGGTCTTGACGCCCTCCTCCTCGGTCGGCGCCCAGCACCCCTTGAACCCGCCCTGCACCTGCTTGTCGCCGCCGCCCAGGTCACGGAACCGGCTCACCATCTCGGCGTCCGGCATCGTGGAGACGTAGCCGTCGCCGATGCGGGCCGCCACTTCGAGCGCCCGCGGCCCGAACGCCGACACGTACACCTTGGGCGGCTCCGGAGGCCGCGTGTAGACCTGGGCCTGGTCGACGGTGAAGTATTTGCCGTGGTGGGTGACGAAGCCGCCGTCCCACAGTTCGCGCATCACCCCGACGGCCTCCTCGAGCATTTCGAGGCGCTCCTCGGCGAACGGCCACCGCTCGCCCGTGATGTGCTCGTTGAGCGCCTCACCGGTGCCGACGCCGAGCACGAACCGCCCGTCGTGCAGCACCGCGCTGGTCGCCGCCGCCTGCGCGACGACGGCCGGGTGGATCCGCATGATCGGGCAGGTCACGGCCGTGGTCACCGGGATGCTGACGACCTGGCTGAGCGCGCCGATGATCGACCAGACGAACGGGCTCTGCCCCTGCTCGTCGTTCCACGGGTGGTAGTGGTCGGAGATCCACAGACTCTGGAAACCCGCGTCCTGAGCCTGTTTCGCCTGCTCGATGAGCTGGGCCGGGGTGTATTCCTCACACGACAGGAAGTATCCGATTCGCATCCGAACCGGATACCCCCTGTCGCGTCAGCCAAGCGCCTCGCCCGCCGCTCGGAGGACCTCTTTTTCGCCGATGGCGAGCAGGGCCGGATGCGGGGGCCCGGGCCGGTCACCCGGCTCGCTCCGGGTGCCTTTCCAGAGCGTGCGATGGTACGGGCGGTCCGGCGGCCCCCAGCGGGCCGGCGACATCGGCCCGAACAGGGTCACCGACGGTGTTCGGTACGCGGTGGCCAGGTGCGAGATGCCGGTGTCGCCGCTGATGACCAGGCGCGCGTGGGCGACCAGTGCCGCGAGCTCGTCCAGCCCGGTCGCGGGCACATCTCGGTCGCTGAGGCCGGCCGCCTCGGCGACGCGTACGGCCAGAGGGCGCTCCGCGGCAGCGCCCGTCACCACGACGGTGTGGCCGTCGGCGCGCAGCGCCCGGGCGACGGCCGCGAAGCGGTCCGGAGGCCATCGTCTCGTGCCCGACTTGGCACCGGGGTGAATGATCGTGACGCCGTGCGGGACTTCGGCCCTCGGGGTCGCCAGGCCGAGTTCCTGCTGGTCAGCGTCGACGCCGTAGTAGCGCAGCAGGCGGCACCAGCGCGCGACCTCATGCTCCTCGGCGATCCACGGCGGCCCGTCCGAGAAGCCCGCCTCCGCGCAGGCGAACGCCCACAGCTTGGCCGGCGCGACCGACTGCAACAGCCGGTGCGACTCGGGCCCGCTGCCGTGCAGGTTGACGGCGATCGACGGGCTCAGACCGCCCGGCAGAGCCGCGCCCAGACCGCCCGGCAGAGCCGCGCCCAGACCGGGAGTGTCGATGACGGCCTCGACGCCGCCGATCAGCTCGATCAGCGGCGTCAGGCCGGCCGGGGCGGCCAGGGCCAGCCGCTCGCCCGGGTAGGCCGCCCGCAGCCCCCGGATCGCCGGCACGGCCGTGGCCAGGTCGCCAAGCCCGAGCGCCCGAAGGATCAGGATCATGGGTAGGAGGGCTCCGTCTCGGCGGCGATCACCAGCTCGCGCACGGCGCAGCCGGTGGGCTGGGCCAGCGCGAACATGATGGCCGCGGCCACGTTGGCCGGATCGTTGAGGATCGCGTCGGGGCCCGGCTTGTACTGGTCGGCGCGGTCGTCGAAGAACTTCGTCCGCATGCCACCGGGGACGACCAGGGTGACGTTGACCTGGCCGGCCAGCTCGGCGGCGAGCGAGCGGGTGAAGCCGACGACGCCGAACTTGGCCGCGCAGTAGGCCGTCGCGTCGCCCACCGCCTTGATGCCCAGGGTCGACGAGATAGTGACCACGCCGCCGTGGGACTGTTTCAGGGCGGGCAGGGCGGCCCGGATGACGGCCGCGGTCGACAGCAGGTCGATGGTGACGATGCGGTCCCAGGTCTCGCCGGGAATGTCGGCCAGGGCGCCGGGCACGTCCATGCCGGCCGCGGTGACCACGCCGTCGAGGGTGCCGCCGGCGCGCTCGATCGCGGTGCGGGTGGCGGCCTCGGCGGCCCGGGTGTCGGCCAGGTCGCACTCGACCCAGTCGATGCCCTCGCGGGGCGGCTGACGGTCGATGACGTACGGGCGGCCGCCCGCCTTGACCACCGCGTCCACAACCGCGGCGCCCAGGCCGCTCGAGCCGCCGGTGACGATGACAGTGTCCATGTTCTACTTCCCTCCGGATCGGGCCGCGGCGATGGTTCGGGTGGTCGAGCGGCCGTCGACGTACGGGACGATCACGGTCTGACCGCCCCAGTGCTTCACGAGTTCGGCCTCGGGCAGGTCGGGGCCGCCGTCGGCGTAGTCGCCGCCCTTGACCCAGACGTCGGGGCGCAGCCACGTCAGGACGGCCTCCGGCGTCGGCTCGTCGAAGATGACGACGGCGTCGACGCAGTCGAGGGCGGCCAGCAGGCGGCCGCGGTCGGTCTCGTTGTTGAGCGGGCGCCCGGGCCCCTTGAGGTCGCGCACCGACGAGTCGCTGTTGAGGCAGACGATCAGGCAGTCGCCGAGGGCGCGGGCCGCGCGCAGGGTGGCCAGGTGGCCGATGTGCAGCAGGTCGAAGCAGCCACCGGTGGCGACTACCGTGCCGCCCCGGGCCTTCACCTCGGCCGCGAGCCGGCCGGCCTGCTCGGCGCCGATCCGCCCCGCCGACGCGGCGTCCGACTTGTCCACCGACAACGCGGCGGTCACGCCCCCGGCCGCCACGTACGCGGTGGCCTCCTCGACCGCGGTCTGGACGGCCTCGGACACCAGCGCGCCGTCGGCCAGGGCCAGCGCCGCCGCGGTGGCGAAGCGGTCGCCCGCCCCGCAGGTGTCCCCGTCGACTGTCGCCGGAGCCGCGACGGCCAGCGGGGTCGACCCGGAGTGGCACAGAATCGCGCCGTCCCCGCCGCACGTCACCACGACCGCCGCGGCCCGCCAGCGCTGCCGCAGCTGGTGCCCGGCCCGCTGGGCGACGGTCAGGGCGGATCCGCCGCCGGCGTCGCCCGACAGCTTGCACACCTCGGCCAGATTCGGTGTCACCAGCCGGGCGTCGGGCACCGGAACCGGCCCGTTGGGGTGCGGATCCCAGACCAGCGGCGCCTTGCTCTCGGCCAGCGCCGCCCGGATCTCCGGATGCCGGGCCATCCCCCGGCCGTAGTCGCTCACCAGGACGGCCGGCGCCGAACGGATCAGTTCGAGGGCGGCCGCCGGCGCGTCGCCGGGCGCCTGCGGCTCGCCACCCCGGTCGAGGCGCAGCAGCACCTGACCGCTCGCGCGCAGCCGCACCTTCTCCGGCGTGGAACCGGGCAGCGGCAACGCGTACACCTGCACCCCGGCCGCCGTGAGCAGCTCGGTGAGCCGTACCCCGGCGGCGTCGGTCGCGATCGCGGTGACCAGAGCGACCTCGCGGCCGTCGGCCGCCGCGAGCATCGCGGCCAGCCCGGCGCCGCCCGGTCTTTCCCGGGCCGAGGATTCGTCGAGCACCGGGGCCGGGGCGTCCGGGGCGATCCGGCTGACCGCGCCCTCGACGTCGCGGTCCAGGAGGGTGTCGCCGATGATGACCAGATCGGGGTCTTTCACGATAGATCTCCCCAGGGAGTGATCCAGAAAGCGATCGATGTGTTCGCAGAGGACGTGCACCGAGACCAGGTGGAGTTCCTGCACGACCTGGCCCTCCGGGGAGGGGCAGCGCAGCACCTCGTCGCAGGCGTCGGCGAGCGGGTTCGGGCCGGCTCCGGTCATCGCCCAGGTGCGCACGCCGATCTCCCGGGCGGCCCGGGCGGCGGCGATCAGGTTGGGGCTGCGGCCACTGGTCGACAGGAGCATCAGGACGTCACCCGGGCGGCCGTGCGCCCGCACCTGCCGGGCGAACACCTCGTCGTAGCCGTAGTCGTTGCTGATCGCGGTGACCGCGGACGAGTCCGGGGTGAGCGCGATCGCGGACAACGGCATCCGGTCCTCGCGCAGTTTGCCGACGAGTTCGGCCGCCAGGTGCTGGGCCTCGGCCGCGCTGCCGCCGTTGCCGGCGACCAGCAGGCGGCCGCCCTCCCGCAGGTGCCGGGCGAGTTCGCAACCCCAGTCGGCCAGCCGGGCGGCGACCGTCCGATAGGGACCGATCGCGCCGGACAGGGCGCTGAGGTGGTCGTCGAGCGGATCCATCAGGCGACCGCAGCCGCGGTGGTGGTCTGCCCGGCGACCGAGGCGTACACCGCGGCCAGGCGGTCGGCGATGCGGGGCCAGGCGTACGCGTAGGCGGCCCGGTCGACCGCGGCCGCGCCGTACGCCTCCCGCCGCATGTCGTCACCGAGCAGGTGCCGCAGCGCGTTGCTCAGGGCCCGGGGATCGCGCGGGGGGACGAGATCGCCGGTCACGCCGTCGACGACGGTGTCGGTGAGGCCGCCGACCGCGGTCGCGACCACCGGGACGCCGCAGGCCATCGCCTCCAGTGGGCTGATGCCGAACGGCTCGTACCACGGGGTCGCGGCGACCACATCGGACGATCGGTACCAGGCCGGCATCTCGTGGGCCGGCACCGCTCCGAGCAGCCGGACCCGGTCGGAGATCTGCAGCTCGGAGGCGAGTCGGCGGAGCTTGGCGGCGTACGCGTCGGTCGCCAGCCCGGCGGCCGGCGGCCCGCCCGCCACCACCAGGTCGGCCCCCGGCACCTGGGGCAGCGCCCGGATGATGTCCTCGATGCCCTTGCGCTCGACCAGCCGGGCCACGGTCAGGATCCGGGCC
This sequence comes from Actinoplanes sp. NPDC051411, assembly GCF_040682075.1. Lineage (NCBI taxonomy): Bacteria > Bacillati > Actinomycetota > Actinomycetes > Micromonosporales > Micromonosporaceae > Actinoplanes > Actinoplanes sp. NPDC051411. The sequence continues at coordinate 58,120 of NZ_JBFBAD010000067.1, forward strand.
CGGCCGTTCTCCCGCGGCGCGGGCGGCCCGTCCGGACGGAACCGCTCGGTGTTCACGCCGGACGGCACCAGCGCCATGCGGCCGCGCGGCACCCCCAGTCGCAGCAGCTCACCGCGCTCGTCCTCGCACTGCACGATGACCCGGTCGACCGACCGGCCGAGCTCCCGCTCGTACGCGATCCGGTGGGGCGGGCTGGTATCGGCCGTGCCCTGGTGGCGGCGCTTGACCGAGCCGAGCGCGTGGTAGGTCTGGACCACCGGCACGTCGAAGGCGCGGGCCGCGGTGACCGTGGCCAGGCCGCTCATCCAGAAGTGGGCGTGCGCCACGTCGGGCTGCCAACCGCCCTGCCAGTCCGCGGCCATCCACTCCGCGAAGGCACTCATGAACGGCAGCAGCTCGTCCTTGGGCAGCGCCTCGGCCGGCCCGGCCGGAACGTGCACGACCTCGACCCGGTCGCCCATCGGCACCGTCTCGGGCAGGTCCGGGCTGTCCCGGCGGGTGTAGACGCGGACCTCGTGACCGTGCCCGCCCAGCGCCGCGGCGAGTTCCGCGACGTGCGAGTTCTGGCCGCCCGCGTCGACGCCGCCGAGGGCGGCCAGCGGGCTGGCGTGTTCCGAGATCATCGCGATGCGCATAGTTCCTCCTCGAGAAGGCGATCCCAGTCCGCGAGGAACCGGTCCAAGCCGTAGCGGGTGAGTGCGACCTGCCGCGCCCGGGCGCCGAGCCGGGCCGCCTCGTCCGGCTCGGCGAGCAGCCACTGGGCGGCCTCGACCAGGGTGTCCACCCGGGTGGCGAGCACGCCGGCGTCGGGCGGCACGGCCGCGACCGCCTCGGTGGTGGCCAGGGCGAGCACCGGCATGCCGATCTGCATCGCCTCGATCAGGCTCAGCCCGAGCGAGGTCCAGCGGCACAGGTGCAGGTAGGCCCGGCGGAGCGCGATCTGCTCGTGCATCTCGTGCTGGGGCGGGTCGTCGTAGGTGGTGACGCGGTCCTGTCTCAGCGGGACGACGCCCATCCCGAACACGTCGAGCGGCGCGACGGGGGTGAAGCGCTCGAACAGGTCGGTGCCGGTGACCCGGCCCCGGCGCACGGGCTCGTTGGTGACGATGGCGAGCCGCTCCAGCGAACCGGTCCAGCGGGCCTTCGGTTCCACCACACCGTGTTCGATGACGGTGGTGCGGGTGTGGCCGGTGTCCCAGAACAACTCGTTGAAGTGGGTGACATGGGCGACGATCAGGTCGTCCCGGTCGGCCATCGGGTGCCGGCTCTGCGGCACGTCGCCCTTGGGCGTGTTGTGCTCGACGTAGACCACCGGCACGTGCGGCGGCACCCGGTCGAGCTCCTCCGGCCGCTGCACGATGGCGATGTCGGCGTCCCGGATCTCCTCGAGCGGGTGCTCCTCGGCCGACGACGGCCAGTCGAAGGTGCGGGCCCGGCCGCGGCCCCACTCGTCCCGCGCCTCGTTGACCGGAATCAGGTATCGGTGCTTGCCCTGGACGAACGCGGTGGTCCAGGACCCGTGCACATGCCAGAGCAGGATGTTCACGCGACGAGCTCCATCTTTTCCGGGGTGAGCCGGTCGACGGCGGCGACGACCTCGTCCGGCTCGATCGTGGACAGACAGGGATGCCCGGCGACCGGGCAGGTGGTGGCCCGGGTGTCCCGGCACCGGGCGCGGGCCCGGCCGAGCCGGACCGCGGGCACCCGGTAGGGGCCCCACTTTCCATAGGGGACGGTCGGCGCGAACAGGCTCACGACCGGTGTGCCGACCGCGGCGGCCAGGTGTGCCGGCCCGGTGTTGCCGACCACCAGGCAGGACGCTCCGGCGATGAGGCGGGTCAGCCCGGCCAGGTCCATCGGCCCGGCGTCGGCGCCGACGAACGACGCCAGCTGCCGCTCCCCCGGCCCTCCGGTCACGACCACCCGGTGGCCGGCCGCGGTCAGGGCGCCCGCGATGCGGCGCATCAGCTCGGGCGGGCAGGCGCGGGCCTCGACGCTCGCCCCGGGATGAAGGACCACATAGCTGTCGCTCCGCGGGGCTGACACCCTGATCCTCAGACGGCCGTCATCGTCGGAAGGCAGACCGAAACCCGCGGCGGCCGCGATACTGCGGGCCCGTTCGGGCTCCGGCAGGTCTTCCGGTACGCGATGACGCACGTCGAGCAGCGACCCCGGATAGTCCTCGCTGATCGCGGTGATCCGCCCGATCCCGGCCAGCCGCAACAGCAGCGCGAGCGGCAGCGCCGACTGGTGGAACGAGGTGAACACGACCGCCTCGTCCGCGCCGGGGGCCCCGGACCCCGGCCCCCGCGCGGGCCAGTCGGCGGGGGCGGCCCGACCCGGGGGCGGGTCGCTGC